>JAGXHB010000186.1 GCA_024636425.1 Roseobacter sp. | reverse complement strand
GTTCGGCAGCTGGCTGAACTCCAGCACCATCAGACGGCCACCGGGACGCAGCACGCGGTACGCCTCGTTCAGGGCTTCCTGCGGGCGGGTCACGTTGCGGATACCGAAGCTGATCGTATAGACGTCGAAAGAATTATCCTCGAACGGCAGCGCCATCGCATCGCCCACGACCCAATCGAGGCTGTCCACCATTGCCGCCGCCTCGGCGCGTTTGCGCCCTGCGATCAGCATCGGTTCGGTCAGGTCCAGCACGGTCGCATGGCCGGACCCGGCACGTTTCAGAAACTTGAACGACACGTCACCGGTGCCACCGGCAACGTCGAGCAGCTTCTGGCCGGGACGCGGCGCCAGCCAATCCATCATCGCTTCTTTCCAGATACGGTGGATGCCGCCGCTCATCACGTCGTTCATAATGTCGTATTTGCTGGCCACAGAGTTGAACACACCCCGCACGCGCCCTGCCTTTTCGCCTTCAGGCACGGTTTCAAATCCGAAATGGGTGGTTTTGTCGCTGTCGTTTGTCATGAGGTCTTGTGGTCCTTTGATCTGCACCTTTGTTATAGGACACGAGGGGCCGGGTACAATGCGCCCCTTTTGTCACAGGGAAAAGAACCATGCCTGAACTGCCAGAAGTGGAAACGGTGCGCCGCGGTTTGCTGCCCGCCATGGAAGGGCAGATCATCGCACGCGCCGACGTCAACCGGCCCGATCTGCGCTGGCCCTTCCCCGCCGACATGGCCGCGCGCCTGACCGGGCAGCGGGTGGAACGGCTTCGCAGGCGGTCGAAATATATTCTCGCCGATCTGGAATCGGGGGAATCACTGCTGATTCATCTGGGAATGTCGGGCCGGATGTTGATTTCAGGCGATCCGCTGGGTCAGTTCGTGCATGACCATCCGTCACCTGAAAAGCACGATCACGTGGTTTTGCATATGCAAAATGGCACCCGGATCACCTTCAATGACCCGCGCCGGTTTGGCGCGATGGACCTGCTTGAGACACATCGCGCCGAGGCTCATAAACTGCTGGCCTCCATCGGGCCTGAACCCTTGGGCAACGACTTTCACGAGGCGCATCTGGTTGCAGCACTGAACGGGCGCAACACCCCGATCAAATCCGCGTTGCTGGACCAGCGTATCGTCGCGGGTCTGGGAAATATATATGTCTGCGAAACGCTTTATCGTGCGGGGATTCATCCGGCACGCAAGGCCGGGCGCATTTCGGCAGTGCGGGTTGCTGGGCTGGTACCGGTCATCCGGCAGGTGCTTGAGGAGGCTATTATTGCCGGCGGGTCCACCCTGCGCGACTTCAAGCGTGCGGATGGCGAACTGGGGTATTTCCAGCATAGTTTCGACGTCTATGGCCGCGAGGGTGCCCCCTGCCGGACCGAGGGCTGCACCGGCCGGATTGCCCGCATCGTGCAATCCGGCAGATCGTCGTTCTATTGTGCGCAATGCCAAAGATAACTTGAAACGGTGTGCGCCCGTGATATTCAAGTCTTTCAAAGCGTAACAAAACGAGAGCATTCTTGATGGCTTATGAAACGATCACGGTCGATATCGATAACCACGTAGCACTTGTTACGCTGAACAGACCGGATGCGATGAACGCGCTGAATGATGAACTCATGTCAGAGCTTGCCGATGCGCTCAAAGGCGCGCAGGAGAACGAAAAGGTCCGTTGCATTGTCATCACCGGTTCGGAAAAGGCGTTTGCCGCGGGTGCCGACATCGCGATGATGCGCGACAAGGGGTTCGTGGATGTCTTTGCCGGTGATTTGTTCACGCCGGAAACCGATCAGATCATGCGCGTGCGCAAACCGATCATCGCGGCTGTTTCAGGGTATGCGCTGGGCGGTGGATGTGAGCTGGCGATGATGTGCGACTTCATCATTTGCTCCGAAACCGCGAAGTTCGGCCAACCTGAGATCAACCTTGGCGTTGTGGCCGGCATTGGCGGCACGCAGCGCCTGACACGGGCCGTCGGCAAATCCAAAGCGATGGATATGAACCTCACAGGGCGTTTCATGGATGCAACCGAAGCAGAACGCTCCGGTTTGGTATCGCGGGTCGTGCCTGTGAAAAAGCTGATGGAAGAGGCGATGGGTGCGGCGGGCAAGATTGCTGAGAAATCCATGATCTCGGTCATGGTGGTCAAGGAAGCCGTCAACCGCGCCTTCGAGGTACCGCTGCGCGAGGGTCTGCTATTTGAGCGCCGCGTCTTTCATTCGCTGTTTGCGACCGAAGACCAGAAAGAAGGCATGTCGGCCTTTCTCGAAAAACGCGAGCCGCAGTTCCGCGACAAGTGAAAAAACCCGATCGGGTTTGCAAAGCCTCAAAGGTTGGACTATAGGCAGCCTCAATACATGCGCGTGCAGCCCGCTTGGCTAGAATCACCTTATCGGAGAATGGCTCCGGTCTTTGGGGTTGTGTCGCGTATTTGCAATTTGAACACACCAAAGATGAAAGCTGATCCCCATGGCAAATACACCACAGTCCAAGAAACGCGCACGCCAGAACGAGTCGCGCTTCCAAATCAACAAAGCACGCCGTTCGCGGATCCGTACATTCCTGCGCAAAGTCGAAGAAGCCATCGCATCGGGTGACAAGGAAGCATCCGTTGCAGCATTGCGCGCGGCCCAGCCAGAGCTGATGCGCGGCGTCACAAAGGGCGTGTACCACAAGAACACAGCTTCCCGTAAAATGTCGCGGCTTGCGTCCCGCGTGAAATCACTGGGCTGAATCAGGAACGTTTCAGCTAAGCTGTTGAAAGATTAAGGCATCGCTTTGCGGTGCCTTTTTTTGTCGGTTTTGCGATAGTTTTTTGCATCAGAGATTCTTTTCCAACAATCTGCGAGTCAACATTTAAGATGTGTTGAACCTGTCCCAGCTACATTGCTAACAGTGTTAAGCGCGATTCATTTCGCTGGGGGGACAGGCCCTGAAAAGACGGATACATTTGCTAGGATGTAGACGTGTGTAACGGGAATGGCGGACAGCTTTGCTAGGGGCTTGCCGCGATGTCTGCAGATGCTGCTGCCAGCACATTTGCCCTGTCTTGAAGTTTGACGAACGGTGCGTTCGGCAAAGATCGTTGGCCAATCGTGCCAACGTCAATTGCCGTCAGCACCCTATAAAAAATGTCCGAAGGACGTCAGGCCGGTTTTCCGATGGGACCGGACAGGTGGTCTGTTGCCTATCGGTCGGTCGAAGTCTGCAGCTCGAAGCAATTCGGACTGTTCTGGAAATTTGGGGACGACAAAGTAAATGACGCAGGCGCAGTGGACGAGAATCAGGGAACGGCTTCGGAGCACAATTGGGCAGAATAACTTTCAGACATGGATCGACCCTTTATCGGTTGGCCCTGTCGAAGACGGGATCGGCACGCTTTTTGTGCCCACGAATTTTTTCGGCAACTACGTCAGTCAGAATTTTGCCGATCTGATCCTTCACGAGATCCGGAACGAGAACGACAGCATCATGCGTGTCAAATTTGCCGTGAACCGTTCAAGCACGCCCGCCTCGTCCGAAATGCCCAAAGTGATGCAGAAGATGGCGGCACCGAAGGCTGCGAACAATCCCCTGAACACGGCACCCCTGGATGCGCGCTTTAGTTTCGACAACTTTGTAGTGGGCAAGCCGAACGAACTGGCCCATGCCGCTGCGCGCCGCGTCGCCGAAGGTGGGCCCGTCACCTTCAACCCGCTGTTCCTTTATGGGGGCGTCGGCTTGGGGAAAACCCACCTGATGCACGCAATTGCGCAGGAACTGCATATTCGCAAACCTGAACTCAATGTGCTCTACCTGTCAGCCGAACAGTTCATGTATCGCTTTGTCCAAGCGCTGCGTGACCGCAAGATGATGGACTTCAAGGAAATCTTCCGCTCCGTCGATGTGCTGATGGTTGATGATGTGCAGTTTATCGCGGGCAAGGACAGCACTCAGGAAGAGTTCTTCCATACCTTCAACGCGCTCGTAGACCAGAACAAACAGATCATCATCTCTGCCGACCGCGCGCCCGGCGAGATCAAGGATCTTGAGGATCGGGTGAAATCCCGCCTGCAATGCGGTCTGGTCGTGGATCTGCATCCGACAGATTACGAACTGCGGTTGGGCATTTTGCAAAGCAAGGTCGAGAACCAGCAGAAGAACTACCCCGACCTCGAAGTGCAGCCCGGCGTTCTTGAGTTTCTCGCCCACCGGATCACCAGCAACGTCCGCGTTCTGGAAGGTGCTTTGACACGTCTTTTCGCCTTCGCATCGCTTGTGGGCCGCGAGATCGACATGGACCTGACCCAGGATTGTCTTGCCGATGTGCTGCGCGCCTCCGAACGGAAGGTCAGCATCGAGGAAATCCAGCGCAAAGTGTCCGAGCATTATAACATCAGGCTCAGCGATATGGTCGGCCCCAAGCGCCTGCGCAGCTATGCACGGCCCCGTCAGGTTGCCATGTTTCTGTGCAAAAAGATGACCAGCCGGTCACTGCCTGAGATCGGTCGCCGCTTTGGTGGGCGCGACCACACCACCGTGATGCATGGTGTGAAACGCATCGAAGAGCTCAAGCAAAACGATGCGCAAATCGCCGAAGATCTGGAACTGCTGCGCCGCGCGCTTGAAGCATAAGAACGACAGCTTGCGCAGAACCGTAGCGAAGGCCTTGACGGGCCTTTGTTTCGTGCTGAAAAGTCAATAAAACTCTTGTGAATACACCGGTATCGGGTAGTTTGCCCCTCCGGGACTGCCGGATTGGAGATGACCTATGAAATTCAGCATCGAACGCGCCGCACTGCTCAAGGCAGTGTCACAGGCCCAATCCGTGGTCGAGCGCCGCAACACTATCCCGATCCTCGCCAATGTGCTGATCGAAGCCGAGGGAAGCGATGCATCCTTCCGCGCGACCGACCTTGATATCGAAGTGGTCGACAAGGCTCCTGCGCAGGTCGAACGCGCCGGTGCCACCACCGTCTCCGCAACCACCCTGCACGAGATCGTGCGCAAACTGCCGGACGGTGCGCTGATTACGCTGACCTCTGACAGTGCTGCGGGCCGCCTGACGGTCGAAGCGGGCCGGTCGAACTTCTCGCTTGCCACGCTGCCACGCGAAGATTTCCCCGTTATGGCGTCGTCGGAATACCAATCGAACTTCTCTGCCCCTGCCCCTGTGCTGCGCCGGCTGTTTGACAAGTCGAAATTTGCCATCTCGACAGAAGAAACACGGTATTACCTCAACGGCGTCTACATGCACATCTCGGACAGTGACGGCAGCAAGGTTCTGCGCTGCGTTGCCACAGACGGGCACCGTCTGGCCCGCATTGATGCGGAAATGCCGGAAGGGGCCGCCGAGATGCCCGGCGTCATCGTGCCGCGCAAGACCGTGGGCGAACTGCGCAAACTGCTGGACGACGACGATATGAAGATCGCCGTTTCCGTGTCTGAAACCAAGATCCGCTTTTCAACGCCCGACATCACGCTGACGTCCAAAGTTATCGACGGAACCTTCCCCGACTATACGCGCGTCATTCCCCAGGGAAACACCCGCAAAATGGAAGTCGATGCCAGCGACTTTGCCCGTGCCGTGGACCGGGTGGCAACGGTCAGCTCCGAACGGTCGCGCGCAGTCAAACTGCAACTGGACGAAGACCGGCTGATCCTGTCTGTGAACGCGCCTGACAGCGGCGCTGCCGAGGAAGAACTGGTTGTCGCCTATGCCGATGAGCGGCTTGAGATCGGTTTCAATGCGAAATATCTGCTGGAAATCGCCAGTCAGGTCGATCGCGAGAACGCGGTGTTCCTGTTCAACTCGTCCGGTGATCCGACCCTGATGCGGGAAGGCAATGATATGTCCGCCGTCTATGTCGTTATGCCGATGCGTGTGTGACGCGTCGAAATTTTCGAAAATTCCGGTCCGAATTCTTTGAAGAGTTCGGATATATCCTATGACGGGTCTTTTTCTCTCCAGCCTGACGCTATCGCATTTCCGGTCGCATAAGCGCGCGGTGATCGACAGTGATGCACGCCCCGTGGCTATCCATGGTGCCAATGGTGCCGGCAAGACCAACATTCTCGAAGCGATCTCGCTGCTGTCACCGGGGCGCGGTTTGCGCCGGTCCAGCGCGCAGGACATGACCCGCCGCCCCGAGGCTTTGGGATGGAAGCTGACGGCCTTGCTGCACTCACAAGGGCAGGTCCACGAGATCGAAACCTGGTCCGAAAGTGGCGCAGCGCGTCAGGTCCGCGTTGACGGCAAGGCGGTGGCACAGACGGCACTTGGACGGATCGCGCGGGTGCTGTGGCTGATCCCGTCGATGGACCGGCTTTGGATCGAAGGGGCCGAGGGGCGGCGGCGCTTTCTGGATCGCATCACGCTCAGCTTTCTGCCCGATCATGCCGAACAGTCGCTTGCCTATGAGAAAGCGATGCGCGAACGCAACAGGCTGCTGAAGGATATGGTGCGCGAACCTTCATGGTATCTTGCTTTGGAACAACAACTTGCCGAAGCGGGCAC
>JAGXHB010000185.1 GCA_024636425.1 Roseobacter sp. | reverse complement strand
GGGGTGCAGATCGTGGCCCCCAGATCCATCACGGCTTGTGCATAGTCGCCGGGGCGCTGCGTCGGCGTCAGCGCCTCGGCCCGCGCCATCAGTTCGGGTTTTGCGGCAGGCAAGGGCGTGTGAATATCGTAAAGCCGCGCCATGACGCGTTCGACATTACCGTCCAGAACAGTAAACGGCAGATCAAACGCAATGGAGGATACGGCGGCGGCGGTATAAGGCCCGATGCCCGGCAGCTTGAGCAGGGCCGCGTGATCGGCGGGAAACGCGCCGCCATGTGTATCGACGACGGTACGCGCGCATTTCAGCAGGTTGCGGGCACGGGCATAATACCCAAGACCTGCCCATTCGCCCATCACATCGGCGTCTTCTGCGGCAGCCAGATCCCCCACCGTTGGCCAACGCGCCGTGAACCGTTGGAAATAGTCACGCACCGTGGCCACAGTCGTTTGTTGCAGCATTACCTCGCTTAGCCAGATGCGATAGGGGTCGGGCATCTGCCCGGCCATGCGGTCCTTGGGCGGCACACGCCACGGCATCGCGCGTGCATGGACATCATACCACTCCAGCAGGATGCGCGGCAGGTCGCTTGTTTCGCTTTCGTCACGCAATCTTTATGGCCTTTCGCATGGGGTTTGGCTGGCGATACGGGGGGCGGATGGCTATGTTCACATCAGTCATTCAGGAAACATAGTCATGACGTTCCGGCGTACCAGTACAAAAGGCTTCAAAAGGACCGACAGCCTGCTTTCCGCCAAGATCAGGAAGGCCAGCGAAAGCCGTGGCTTTGCCCAATCGCGCCTGCTGACCCAATGGACCGAGATCGTGGGCCAGGACGTCGCTGCCATCTCAAGGCCGGTTGAAGTCAGCTATGGGCGGGGCGGCATGGGGGCGACACTGACCTTGTTGACCACGGGCGCAAATGCGCCAATGCTCGAGATGCAGAAAGAACAACTGCGGGCCAAGGTAAATGCCGTCTATGGCTATAACGCCATCGCACGGGTGCGGGTGACCCAGACGGCGGCGACCGGCTTTGCAGAAGGTCAGGTCTCCTTTGACGCGCGCCCCAAGACGCCGCAGGAAACACCACCGGACCCTGTCATTCGCCAGCGGGCAGCTGAAACCGTGGGGAGCATGGGCGATGAAACATTGCGTGATGCCCTTGCACGTCTGGGCGAGAACATATTGAACAAGACCAAACGCTGATAAAGGAAATCACATGAAACGCACTTTCCCGATCCTAGCCGCCCTTGCCGTTGCTGCTGCCGGTGGCTGGTACGTCTTCAGCGGCCCTGCTGCTGTGAACAGCACGCAGATCAATCCGCTGGCAAGTGCTGCGAACGCACAGACCGCCGACGCAGCCGAAGTCGACACATCGACGATCAAGCCGATGACGCTGGGCAATCCGGATGCGGCTGTGCAGATCATCGAATACGCCTCCTTTACCTGTCCGCATTGCGCGACCTTCGATCAAGGCCCGTTTAAGGAGTTGAAGGCCGAGTATATCGACACCGACAAGATCGGCTTTACCTACCGCGAGGTCTATTTTGACCGCTACGGTTTGTGGGCGTCCATGGTGGCGCGCTGTGACAGCGACAAGTTCTTCGGCATCACCGACCTGATCTATGCGGGCCAGTCCGAATGGGTGCAAGCGGGCGAACCTGCGGCGATCGTGGAAGAGCTGAAAAAGATCGGTCGTCTGGCCGGGATCGAAAACGACACGCTGGACGCTTGCTTGCAGGATGGTGAAAAGGCGCAGACCCTTATCGCATGGTGGGAAGAAAACCAGCAGGCCGACGACATCAGCAGCACGCCAAGCTTTATCATCAACGGCGAGAAATACTCCAACATGGCCTATGCCGAGATGAAGGAAATCATCGACGCGGCTTTGGCTGAATAATGGCGGCTCCGCTGGCAGGGCTCAAGGTCATCGAGCTGGCGCGCATTCTGGCAGGCCCATGGGCCGGCCAGACCCTCGCCGATCTTGGGTGCGACGTCATCAAGGTGGAAAGCCCTGCCGGGGATGACACCCGACAGTGGGGCCCCCCTTTCATCGAGCGGGGCGCGGATAAGTCGGCCTCGTATTTCCACTCTGCCAATCGCGGCAAGACATCCGTCGTTGTCGACCTGACCACCGAGGAGGGTCAGGCGAAAATGAAGGAACTGCTGGCTGATGCTGACATTCTGATCGAGAATTTCAAGACGGGCGGACTGAAGAAATACGGGATGGATTATGCCAGCCTGTCGGAGCAGTTTCCCAAGCTGATCTATTGTTCGATTACCGGCTTCGGGCAGGACGGCCCCTATGCGCACCGCGCTGGCTATGATTTCATCATTCAGGGCATGTCCGGCCTGATGTCCATCACGGGCGAGGCTGACCGCCAGCCGCAGAAACACGGCATGGCGATCACCGACATCTTCACCGGCATCTATGCTACGACCGCGATCCTTGCCGCCGTACATCAGCGCATGCACACCGGCGTCGGGCAGCATATCGACATGGCGCTGCTCGATTGTGCGGTTGCTGTCACGGGCAATCAGGCGATGAACTATCTGACGACGGGCAAGGCCCCGGTGCGGATGGGCAATGCGCACCCGAACCTGACACCTTACGAGGTGTTCGAATCTTCTGACGGGCATCTGATCATCGCGACCGGGAATGACGCCCAGTTCCAGCGGCTATGCCGGATGCTGGGGCTGGATGATATGGCCGGGGCTGCTGAGTATGCCAAAAACTCGGACCGGGTCGCCAACCGCCCCGAGATGATCCGCCGACTGAACGATGCGACGCGCCAGCGCACCCGCGACGATCTGCTTGCCGCCTGCGAGGACAAGGGCGTGCCCGCCGGGCCGATCAACGACATGGCGGATATGTTCAACGATCCGCAGGTGATTGCACGGGGCATGAAGATCGAACTTAACGGCGTACCGGGCATCCGGTCGCCGTTCAAATTCTCGGGGGCGGAACTCGCGCTGCATTCCCCCGCACCCAAGCTTGGACAAGACGACTGACAGCAGGCCCGAGATTTACGGTCACCTATGCAGGCTTTGGAAGCGCGTTCAGCGCGGTATAAAGCGCGTTTTCATCCGGCAAGGCCAGACGCACGGGCAAGGTGATCACCTTCATCCGGAACGAGGCAGGCAGCCGCACGGCGTCTTTCTCTGTGGTCACCAGTTGTGCGCCTTTTGCCATCGCATCCGCCTCCAGCCTGCCCATCAAGGCGGTGGTCAGCGGCTGATGATCGTCGAGCGCTTCCGCATGGATGATCTGCGCGCCAAGCCCTTTGAGCGTGGCAAAGAACTTCTCGGGGTGGCCGATGCCTGCGAACGCCAGCGCGCGCGTGTCAGACCAGTCCATCCCCGTTTGCAACGGTTTCAGCTCGGCGCGTATGTGGGGCAGGGCTGCAGGCACGACCGATGTGTCGAAACCCGCCTGATCCGTGTCCCCGCCGATGGACAGCAGCAGATCCGCCCGCGCCAGACCGACCTTGGCCGGTTCGCGCAAGGGGCCGGCAGGCAAGCACAGACCGTTGCCGAACCCCTTGGCCGCATCGACCACGACGATGGCAAGGTCATGATGCAGCGCGGGGCTCTGAAAGCCGTCGTCCAGCACCACGACACTCGCCCCTGCCGCCTGGGCCGCCCGCGCGCCGGCAGCACGATCCTGCGCGACCCAGACTTCGGCAAATGCGGCGAGCAACAACGGCTCATCGCCCACCTGCGCTGCGGTATGGCGGGCAGGGTCGACCAGAAGCGGCCCCTTTTCCGTGCCGCCATAGCCGCGCGATACGATATGCGGCGTGTGGTAAATGTTGCGCAAATGATCGACGACCGCCATGACGGTCGGGGTTTTGCCGGTCCCGCCTGCGTTGATGTTGCCCACGCAAACCACGGGAACATCCAGCTTTTGCGGCGTTCCTTGCGCCAGCCGCTTTGCCGTCGCCCGCCCGTAAAGCGCGCCTAGGGGACGCAGCAAGCTCGCGCGCCAATCGGGACGGGGCAGATGCCAGAATGCGGGTGCGCGGGTCATGGTCTGGCCTCTTGCGTGTCCAGCGTTTCCTGTATCAGATCGACAACCTTGTCCGTCAAGGCAGCGCCTCTGCTGATGACGTCCCACCCGGCGTGGGCCATCACCGCGGTCTGGTCCGGCGCGATCAGGCGGCTGACGGCGGTACCAAGTGCTGCCGCGTCGTTGACAATCCGCGCAGCCCCTTCGGCAGCAAGCCGCGAATAGGATGGCAGAAACCGGCGCACCTTCGGACCGTACAGAATGGCAGAGCCGAGGGCCGCAGCCTCGAACGGATCGCAACATATACCGCCGCCGACAAGGGAACTGCCCAGAAACGACACCGGCGCGAGGCGGTAGAACAATCCGATTTCGCGCGGATCGTCAGCGAGCAGGATCTGGGTCGAGCTATCAGGGTAGCCTGTATCCCCCCAGCGAAACACGCGGAAATCCATTTCGGCCATGCGGGTGGCAAAAGCCCCGGTCTGGTCCGGGTTGGCCGGATGCAGGATCAACAGCAGGCGGTGTGACAGCCGCAATGCTTGCCGGTGCGCGGTCAGCACGGTGCCGAGCTCTTCCTCGAGCACCTGATTGGCGAACCAGATCGGCCGACCGACCAATGCCGCAGAAAGATCGGCAAGGTCGGATTCGATGCAGGGCAAGGCATGGCCGCCGGGTTGCAAGGCTGGCGTCATTTCGATCACGTCCCGCGAAATGCCAAGACGGACCAGACGCTGATACCCCGCCTCGGACCGGGCCATGATCGCAGTGAAGTGACTTAGCAGGTCGCGGGTCAGATCGCGCAGCCAGCGATCACGCCGCCCGTCGAACCCGTCGGCATCAGCGTCGATCAGGAACATCGGACAATGCTGTTTTGCAAGCGACAGGATAAAGTTCGGCCGCAACCGGCCCCACGCCCAGATACAGGCGTCAGGCTTCCAGTGGGTCACAAAGACGTTCACGCTCAACGGGTGGTCCTCGGGCAGAATGTCGATGATCACATCACCGCTGGCGATTGCAGGCAGTTCATAACCGGAGGGCAATTCTGCAAGCGTGATCAGCACGCGCAACCCTGCCCGGCTGCGGCAGAGCCGCGTGGCCAGATCCTGTATCGCCAGAAGGCTGCCGGGTTCGGGAGCATGGCACCAGACCAGCTCTCCCTCGGGGCGGTCCGATACCGGGGTGTACCCCGCCGCACCGCCGCGTCCCGCAAAGGCGCGATAAGCGGTTAGTCCGAATGACCGCGCCATGTGAGTGCTCAGCCCAGCTCTTCGGTCGATGAGGCTGCGGCTTCCTCGTCGCGCAAACGGTGCAGGTGCGCGATGAAATAGCGCGTGTGGGCATTGTCCACGGTGCGCTGCGCTTCGTTCTTCCACGCATCATAGGCTGAGGCATAGTTGGGGAAAATGCCAACCACGTGAATGTCGTCGACGTTCTTGAAGGCGGTGCCTGTGGGCGAAACAAGTTCCCCTCCAAAGACGAGGTGCAGGCGTTGGGTCATTGTGCTGTCCTTTGTTTTCAAAGAGATGCCATAGGGCTATCTAAGCCATCAGGTCACACCGGGGCAAGGCTGCTGAGAAGGTCCGCATGGATCGACGCGCCGCCCGCCAGCACGCCGTCCAGACGCGGATCGGCGTTGTTGAACAGCAAGGGGGCACCCTTGCGGTCGGTGCAAAGCCCGCCCGCTTCGGCCACGATCAGCGCGCCTGCGGCGATGTCCCATTCCCAGCTTTTGCGCAAGGTCACCATCGCGTCGTAACGCCCTTGCCCGACCAGCCCCAGACGGTAGGCGAGCGACGGCCGGTGTGCCCGTTTAAACACAGGATCACCAGCTTTCCAGTGATGCGCGTCCATCACGGGCTTGGTGGCAAGCACCGTCGCCTCGGACAGGGTTTGTACGCCGGACGCCATGATCTTGCGGTTATTCAGGGTCGCACCGCCATTCAGCGATGCCGCATAAAGCCGGTCAAGCATGGGCAGGAACACGACCGCTGCCGTGATGCGCCCGTCCCGCGCAATGGCCAGCGAATGCGACCACGTGTCGGACCCTTCGATGAAGCTGCGCGTGCCGTCGATGGGGTCGATGATGAACACATGCGACCGCCCCAGCCGTTCGGGTCCGTCATCGCTTTCCTCGGAGAGCCAGCCATAGTCGGGGCGGGCGGACATGAGCGTATCGTGCAGCATCGCGTTCACGGCAAGGTCGGCCTCGGTCACGGGGCCGGCATCGTCGGGCTTGTCCCACCTTTTTGCGGTCTTGCCGGAGAAGCTGGTCGCAATCTCACCGGCTTTGCGGGCGCAGTCGATCAGAAGGGTCAGGTCATGCGCCGGCAAGGGTCATTCCCGGTATCAGAAGCGATGGCACCACCCGGCTTAAATGGGTGCGGGCATCATTTGCAGGGATGATGCGGCCCAGCATGTCGCGCAGGTTGCCCGCAATGGTGCATTCATTGATGGCATGCTTGATCTCGCCGTTTTCGATCCAGAGGCCGGATGCACCGCGTGAATAGTCGCCCGTGTTGGGGTTAATTGTCGACCCGATCATTGATGTCACCAGCAACCCCGTGCCCATCTGCCGGATCAGATCCTCACGGGTTGCATCCCCTTGGGTCAGCGCGATGTTCCATGTGGCGGGGCTTGGGTTCGATCCGGGGCCGCGCGCTGCGTTGCCGGTTGAGGTCAGACCCAGTTTGCGCGCTGTCGCCAGATCCAGCGTCCAGCTTTTCAGGATGCCATCCTCGACGATCATGCGCTTGCGCGTGGGCAACCCTTCGCCGTCAAACGGGCGCGAGCCCGAGATGCGGACGCGGTGCGGGTCTTCGGTGATCGAAAGTCCTTTGGGCAGAACCTGTTCGCCCATGGCATCGCGCAACCAGGACGCGCCGCGTGCGATGGCCCCGCCGCTGATCGCGCCCAGAAGATGCCCGATCAGTGTCGACGAGATGCGTTCGTCAAACAGCACCGGATAAGTGCCGGTCGGCGGTTTGCGCGCATCCATGCGTTCAAGTGCGCGCTCCCCGGCGGTTCTACCGATGTCTTCAGGGCTGCGCAGGTCGGCCTGAAAAATGCGGCTGTCGCCGTCGTAG
>JAGXHB010000184.1 GCA_024636425.1 Roseobacter sp. | reverse complement strand
TGGTCGAAGCGGTAGAGGTCAAGGGACGCCCGTTTCTCGGCATCTGCGTGGGCATGCAACTCATGGCATCGTGGGGCCGGGAATACGAGGATACGCAAGGCCTTGACTGGGTCGCCGGCGAGGTCACCAAGATCACCCCCGCCGATCCGACGCTCAAGGTGCCCCATATGGGGTGGAACGATCTGATCCTTGATCATCCGCACCCTGTGTTCGAGGGTATCGCGACGGGGGACCACACCTATTTTGTCCACAGCTATCACATGGCGGTGTCAGACCCGGCGGAACGGCTTGCCCATGTCGACTACGCGGGCGATGTGACGGCTGTGATCGGGCGTGGCACAATGCTGGGCATGCAATTTCACCCCGAGAAAAGCCAGACCACCGGCTTGAAAATGATCGCCAACTTTCTCAGCTGGCGACCATAAGATCTTTTAATCCTTCAGAAACTCGAGCAAATCCTGCGTCAGTTGGTCAGCGTGGGTCGCTGTCAGTCCATGCGGTGCGTCGTCGTATTCCTTCAGGGTGGCATCCTTGATCATCCTGGCCGCCTGACGCCCGGAGGGTTCGATCGGCACGACTTTATCGCCTGTGCCATGGATCACGAGGGTTGGTATGTCGAATTTTTCCATATCGGGGCGCAGATCGGTTTTGCCGAAGGCGTCCACGCAATCGAGCGTCGCCTTAACGCTCCCCATCATTGCCATGCTCCATGTCCAGTCCAGAACCGCATCGCTCACGCCGCCCGCTTTCGTGCCCTCACCATAGAAGTTGTCGAAAAATTCCCCGAAGAAGGCTGCGCGGTCCTCGCGGATCCCCGCCTTCATCTCCTTGAAGACGTCGTCCGGCACACCGTCCGGATTGTCGTCAGTCTTGCCCATGAAAGGGGCAATCGAAGACACCAGAACCGCCTGACGCAGTTTCTGCGTGCCGTGCCGCGCGATGTACCGCGACACTTCGCCCCCGCCCATCGAGAAGCCGATGATCGTCGCATCGCTCAGCTCAAGAGTATCGATCACGCTCCCGAGATCATCCGCCAGCGTGTCATAATCGTATCCGGTAAACGGCTGTTCGGACCTGCCAAAACCGCGGCGGTCATAGCTGACGACACGGTATCCCGCTTCGGCAAGGGCCAATGCCTGATGTTCCCAACTGTCCGCAGACAGCGGCCAACCGTGGATCAGCACAACAGGACGGCCCTGCCCCCAGTCCTTGACGTAAAGGGCTGTTCCGTCCTTCGTTTTCACAGTGGTCATGGCGAAATCTCCTGCATTTGATGTTCAGCAGGTGAACGCCGCGACAGCACAGTCGTTCCGGACTTTCAGCGCAATCTGGTCCAGATCAGCTCGTCACATTCGGCGTCTTCGCATTTTTGCAACCGCATCGCGTTGCCTTCCACCAGTATCGTGGCAGTCTGCATCTGGCTGGCAGAGGGTTCAAGCAGCGTGCCGACATAGGTGCCATCGGGCTGGCGCACCATGTCCCAGAACACTCTTTTGCCCACCGCGGTAGAGCGTGTGTCATAGCCCCTTCGATCCTTGGCGCGTTCAACGATCCCGCACAGCGCATTGCCGCAGTGCTTGGCCCTCACATGCACGACAAGCCCGTGCCTGTCAGGTGCCGACTTCCACATGCCTTCCACGACATCAGCCGATGCAGGCACAGCAAATACCGCCATAAAGGCGCATAAAACGGATATATTTTTCCTTAACATTTGCATCACTCCCCAAAGCGACACACGTGCCTTACAGCGTTTTGGCACCTTACCAAAAAACCAAGGCGCTGGTGCTATACTACACCAACGCCCTGATTCTCACCAATCCCCCAGATGGGGGATACGGTTTTATGTCATATTTACTGAAGCCGGCTCCACGTCTGCTTGGAGCATAAAAGCCCACCCGCCACGCAGCCCGACAAGTTCAGCGTATTGCCTGACACCGACATCTTGCCGGTATAGATTTTCTGGTTCGATGGCCGCCAGACTTGGCCGGCATAGTTGCCCTGACCGTCCGGCTTCATGTCGATCACGAGCGTTTTACCAATGTTTTCAGAGTTGTATTCATCAGCACCCTTGAAAGTCCGCTGGATCTTTCCGCAGACCGCTGCCCCGCAAGGGTCTATTTTCACGTAAGCGTAGGCACCATCATCCGGTTGCGTTTTCCAAAGTCCGACCGCTGGGTCGGCGGCCATTGCTGCTCCTGCTGAAAATACACCCAAAACTGCAGCCAAGATCGTTCTTTTCATCACGTATATCCTCCCGATATCCTGACATACTGCGCGCAGTTGCGTATTTCAGGCAAGCTTGACGTAGGGGCCACCCTGCACGCGTTGCAAATCCTTGCGCTCCGTGCAATTTGACCCTCGAAACAGTGCAAGGCCAGTCCCATGATCCTTTATCCCGCCATTGATCTCAAAGACGGTCAGGCCGTGCGGCTTGTCCATGGCGACATGGAAAAATCCACCGTCTTCAATGAGGACCCCGCAGCACAGGCCCGCGCCTTCGTCGATGCGGGATGCAGCTGGCTGCATCTGGTCGATCTGAACGGCGCTTTCGCGGGCCAGCCCGTCAACGCCGCCCCGGTCGAGGCGATCCTGAAATCCTGCAACGTGCCGGCCCAGCTTGGCGGCGGCATCCGGGACATGGCCACGATCGAGGCGTGGCTCGACAAAGGGCTCGCGCGGGTGATCCTTGGCACGGTTGCAGTCGAAAACCCCGATCTGGTGCGGGAAGCGGCCCGTGCCTTCCCCGGCAAGGTCGCAGTGGGCATTGATGCGCGCAACGGCCGCGTGGCCACCAAAGGCTGGGCGACCGAGACCGATATCATGGTCACGGACCTTGCCAGATCCTTCGAAGACGCAGGCGTCGCGGCGATCATCTACACCGATATCCTGCGGGACGGGGCCATGGGTGGGCCGAACATCAGCGCCACAGCGGATCTGGCCCGCGCCGTCTCCATCCCCGTGATCGCCTCCGGCGGCGTCAGCTCGCTTGCCGATCTCAAGGCGCTCAAGGAAACCGGCGTCATTTCTGGTGCCATATCGGGCCGAGCACTCTATGACGGAGCGATCGACCTCGCAGAAGCCCTCAAGGCGCTCGCCTGATCTTCCAAATGGTTAATATCCTCGGGAGGTCTGGAGGGCAGACAGCCCTCCAGCGGCTTGCCACGCCCCAAAAGGCCGACTAAAGAAATCCCATGCTCAAAACCCGCATCATCCCCTGCCTCGATGTCGCCGATGGCCGCGTTGTCAAAGGGGTCAATTTTGTCGGCCTGCGCGATGCGGGCGATCCGGTCGATGCTGCCATCGCCTATGACGCCGCCGGCGCGGACGAGCTGTGCTTTCTCGACATCCACGCCACCCATGAAAACCGCGGCACCATGTTCGATCTGGTCACGCGCACGGCCGAGCATTGCTATATTCCGCTCACGGTCGGCGGGGGTGTGCGCACGGTCGCCGATGTGCGCGCCCTGCTGCTGGCAGGTGCTGACAAGGTCAGCTTCAACTCTGCCGCCGTGGCCGACCCCGATGTGATCGCGCGTGCGGCGGATCACTTCGGCAGCCAATGCATCGTCTGCGCCATCGACGCCAAGACCGTCAGCCCCGGAAAATGGGAAATATTCACCCATGGCGGACGCAAACCCACAGGGATTGATGCGGTCGAATTCGCCCGCCTCGTCACCGCCAAAGGTGCCGGAGAGATCCTGCTGACCTCGATGGACCGCGACGGTACAAAACAGGGCTTCAACCTGCCGCTCACCCGCGCCATCTCTGACGCGGTCAGCGTGCCGGTCATTGCTTCGGGCGGCGTAGGCACGCTGGATCATCTTGTCGATGGCGTGATCGAGGGCGGCGCATCGGCCGTTCTGGCCGCGTCAATCTTTCACTTTGGCGAATTCACCGTGGCACAGGCCAAACACCATATGGCCGCCGCCGGCATCCCGATGAGGCTGACATGACCCTCGACGATCTTTTCGCCACCATAAAGGCGCGCAAATCCGCCGATCCCGACAGCAGCTGGACAGCGCAGCTGTTTGCCAAAGGCCCCGAGAAATGCGCCGAAAAGTTTGGTGAAGAAGCCATCGAAGCCATCATCGAGGCCATAAAGGACGACAAAGCCGCCCTCACCAGCGAAGCCGCCGATGTCCTTTACCATCTGCTTGTGATGATCGCGGCGCGTGACGTAGACCTGAGCGACGTGATGGCCGAACTTGACCGCCGCCAATCACAATCCGGCCTTGCCGAAAAAGCATCCCGATAGGCGTCTCCGGCGTATCAGTATCTTTCGCCGCAGGCTGACAGCTGCCTGTCACAACTTGCTCGAGATGATCCCTGTCGCAAACCCGCCCATGCGCAATTCACCAAACAGCCGCTGATATTCGATCTTGGGGCAGCGGTTCTGGATCACGGTCACACCGCGGGCTTCAGCCTTTGCGGCAGCCTCAGGATGCTCCACCCCGATCTGCATCCAGATCGTGCCCAGATCCGGAAACGTTTCGAGTGCTTCATCCACGATGGCCGGCACGGCGTCGGGGCGGCGAAAGATATCAACCATATCGACAGGCCCTTCGATATCCTTGAGGCTGCCCACGACCGTTGCCCCGAAAAGCGGCGCGCCAGCATGACCGGGATTGACCGGCACGATGTCGAACCCCTTCAGTTTCAGATAGCGTGCCACGTAGTAGCTGGGGCGCACGGGGTTCATCGACACCCCCACGACGGCGATACGCCGGGTGCGGGTCAGAATCTCTTTGAGCAAGGCATCGGGGTAATCCATGCCTTCCAATACACCGGGTCGCGGACAAAAAAAAGCGCCCTGATGATCTAGGACCATAGGGCGCTGCAGGTGCGGAACGAGGGACAGTAGGTGACAGGCAGACGTTCCGGGCCTGCCGTCATATCTTAAAGTTAAGAACTCCGGCGCACATTCAAAGACCTTGGGCGACAACGGTGAACAAACTCTGAACAAACAAGCTGAATTCCGCCGAAATGCGGGCACAGATCGGCGGCCTGCCAGCCGTCGCTAATCGATCAGATCGTCGATCACATCGAGGAAGTCCTCGCCGATCTTGTTCATCCAATGCTTCTGTTTCTTGGGTTTCCGCATCTTTTTCTTGGGCTTCTTGTCCGCCAAAGCACCTGCCGCCGCAGGAAACCGCCGCAAGGTCGGAGCATGCTGAACTGGCTTTTGCGGTTGTGGCACCGGAATTTGCTTCAGATCATGCAGCGGCGCGCCGCATTGTGCGCAGGCCAGTTCGTGCCGCCCCTCGCCCAATGTCAGCGCAGCCTTGCTGCCGCAAAAGCAGCAGGTGGCGATCTTGGTAGGATAGGTCATCGCAACCGTGATCTAGCCATGTGCCCGCGACGCATAGAGCGCGATCGCCGCAGCGTTGGACACGTTCAGCGACCCGAAGCCGCCTTGCGCGTCGATCCGGACCAGATGATCCACGGTCTCCTTGGTCTTCTCGCGCAGGCCCGGTCCTTCGGCCCCCAACACCAAGGCGACAGGCCGGTCGCGTTTCCCTTCAAGCGCGCTTTCAACGGTCATCTCGGCCTCGCCATCAAGGCCCAGCACAAGATAGCCCATGTTTTGCAGCTCCTTGATCGCGTCGGCCAGATTGCGCACCCGCAAATAGGGCTGACGTTCCAGCGCGCCGCTCGCGGATTTCGCCAACGATCCGGTCTCGGGGGCGGCGTGGTGGCGCATGCCGATCACCGCAGAGGCACCCAGCACCTCGGCAGAGCGCAGGATTGCCCCGACGTTATGCGGATCCGTCACCCGATCAAGGAGGAGCACGCGAGGGGCCTCAGCCCCGATGCACACGTCTTGCAGCGATCCCCACGCCAGCGGCTTGACCTCGAGCACCGCCCCCTGATGGACCGAACCGGGGTCAAGCGGCGGGCGGAATTTGCGCGGATCGACAACTTCGGGCGTGATACCGGTTTTGGCGATCGCTTCTTCCAGCTTGGCCTGTGCGTTCGGCGTCACCATCAGCTGCAGCTTTTCGCGGGCGGGATTCTCAAGCGCGTCGCGCACCGCGTGCAGGCCGAACAGCCAGACGGTCTGGTTGCCTTCGGCCTTCTTGTCCTGTTCCTTTTGCACGACCCATTTAGGTTTTTTCATGGCGCGGCCCTTTATCTTGTCATCCAGGGGAAATTCCCTGCCTTTCGCCCCGGTTTTCGCCTTGACGCTTCTTCGGACCGCTTGTAATCACGCCTCCACGTCCTGTGCAATGCGCAGGGTGAAAGTGGGCGACAGGCCGCAAGGTGTGGCAGGGGACTGTAACTCCCTCGCGGAGACGCACGCCTGGTTCGATTCCAGGGTCGCCCACCACTTTCCCCAAATGACGGCCTTTCTCAAAGGGTGATTTTCACGCCTGCGTGTGATTTGTCGTCTTTTGTGAAATGGCAATTCCGCCTATACTCCTCACAAAAAGGCAAAAGGCAGTCGAGTTTTGAGCAAGAGCGCCCCTTCGCAGCAGGATTTCAACATTGTGATTGTCGGTCAACAGGGCCGGCTTGCATATGAAGCACTGCTTTTCGTGGCTTCCCTGCGACATACCAGCCCCGATTTCACCGGGCGCATACTGGTAGCCGAACCCCAGCCGGGCCCGCTTTGGCAAAACGACCCCAGCATCAAGGATCCCGAGATCCGCGCCGCTTTGGAAAGCCTAGGGGCAGAGATTATTCCGTTCGAGACCAAGCACTTCGGGTCAAGCTATCCTTATGGCAACAAGATTGAAATGCTCTCCGCACTGCCCAAGGGTGTGCCTTTCGTTTTCTTCGATACGGATACGCTGATCACGGACGACATCACCACTGTCCCGTTTGATTTCGACCGCCCCACAGCGTCCTTGCGCAGAACCAACACATGGCCCACCCCGCAGCTTTACGGGCCCCAGTACAGCGGCCTCTGGAAATCGCTTTACGATAAGTTCGGGCTCGATTTCGAAAGCAGTCTCGATCAAAGCCAGCCGGACGAATACTGGCAACGCTATCTCTATTTCAACGCGGGCTTTTTCTTTTACCGCTGCCCGCACGAATTTGGCGCTCTGTTTTTGAAGTATGCGTTGGCGATCCGCGACACACCTCCGGTAGAGCTTTGCGCCCAGAGCTTTGATCCGTGGCTTGATCAGGTGGCGCTGCCCTTGGTCATTCATGCTTTGGGCGGCGGACGCGACACCCTGCCCCGAGGTCTGATCGATGGCACGGTCAGTTGTCATTACCGCTTGCTGCCCCTGCTCTATGCGCGCGAAAGCGACCTTGCGGTCGACGTGCTGGAAACCGTCACGGCCCCCAACAAGCTCAAGAAGGTGCTCAAGGGATACGAGCCGATCAAGCGGATGGTCTATCAGGGACGCGGCCGGAAAGCGCGCGCACTTTTCGATCAGGACAACCTGCCCCGCAAAGAGCAGGCCATCCGCAATCGGTTGAAGTCAAACGGCTACTGGATGCGCTAGGGACCGCACTCGCATCGCGCATCCGGTACTTTTCAATCATCTGCACGGGTCTTTCACAGGGCTTGGTACGGGCCTTGTACGATTGCCGGCCTTCGCCTAACCATATGGCCACAGATGTAAGGGAGAACGACCATGACAGACGGCCCCACCTACGGTTTCGACACGTTGCAGATCCATGCGGGTGCCAAGCCCGATCCGGCAACCGGCGCGCGCCAGACACCCATCTACCAGACAACGGCATATGTGTTTCGCGACGCCGATCACGCCGCAGCACTTTTCAACCTTCAGGAAGTCGGCTTTATCTATTCGCGCCTGACCAACCCCACGGTCGCTGTGCTGCAGGAACGTATCGCAACGCTTGAAGGTGGTGTCGGCGCGGTCTGCTGTTCCTCCGGTCACGCCGCGCAGATCATGGCGCTTTTCCCGCTGATGGGCCCGGGCAAGAACATCATCGCCTCCACCCGGCTTTATGGCGGGACGGTCACGCAGTTCAGCCAGACCATCAAACGCTTCGGCTGGTCCTGCAAGTTTGTCGATTTCGATGATGTCGAGGCCGTAAAGGCCGCCGTCGATGACGACACCCGCGCGATTTTTGGTGAAGCGATTGCCAACCCCGGCGGCTATATCATGGATGTGCGCTCCATCGCAGATGTCGCTGATGCGGCCGGTGTGCCGCTGATCATCGACAACACATCCGCGACGCCATACCTCTGCCGCCCGATCGAACATGGCGCGACGCTGGTCGTGCATTCGACCACCAAATACCTGACCGGCAACGGCACCGTGACCGGCGGAGCAATCGTCGATTCGGGCAAGTTCGACTGGTCCGCGAACGACAAGTTCCCCTCGCTCAGCCAGCCCGAGCCTGCGTATCACGGCCTCAAGTTTCACGAGACGTTCGGCCCGCTCGCCTTTACGTTTCACGGCATCGCCATCGGGCTGCGCGATCTGGGCATGACCATGAACCCGCAAGCGGCGCATTATACGCTGATGGGCACGGAAACCTTGTCCTTGCGCATGGATCGACATGTCGCGAACGCGACCAAGATCGCCAACTGGCTCGAAAAGGACGACCGCGTGGATTACGTGACCTACGCGGGTCTGGAATCCTCGCCCTACTTTGATCGGGTCAAGACTGTTTGCCCCAAGGGCGCGGGGGGGCTCTTCACCTTTGCGGTCAAGGGCGGGTACGACGCTTGCGTCAAGCTGGTGAACAGTCTTGAGATTTTCAGCCATGTGGCCAACCTGGGCGACACGCGCTCGCTGATCATTCACTCTGCCTCTACCACACACCGCCAGCTCAGCGCAGAGCAGCAGGAAGCCGCCGGTGCCGGGGCCAATGTGGTGCGCGTGTCCATCGGGACGGAAGATGCCGACGATCTGATCGCGGATCTGGATCAGGCGCTGGCCAAAGCGACAAGCTGACGCCCCTCAAATTCATGCAAAACGCCCGGCAACACGATTGTGCTGCCGGGCGTTCTTGTTCTGGAATGTCGTCGCTTAACGTCCCGAGGTGATCTCGAACTGCATCGTGACCTGTGCACTGATGTCGACTTCACCTGATTCAATCGGCACATCCATGCTCCGCATCTGCGCCGACTTCATCTCCATCGGGCGGAAACCCTGGCTTGATTCTGTCATCCGAACAACG
>JAGXHB010000028.1 GCA_024636425.1 Roseobacter sp. | reverse complement strand
GTGAGAAGGGTGTGGGCATCCTGCTGATCGAACACGCGGTGGAGCTGGTGATGGCCGGCGCCGACCGCATATTGGTGATGGCCGCGGGGCAACGTATCGCTGAAGGCACACCGCAGGAAATCCGCGAAGACCGCGCCGTTCTGGAGGCCTATCTTGGACATGCCTGAACCTCTGATGACCGTCCGCGACCTGCATGTCGCCTATGGTAAAAAACCAATCTTGCGCGGTGCAAGCTTTGACGTACAGGCAGGCGAGTGTCTGACGCTGCTGGGCGCCAATGGGTCGGGCAAGTCCACGTCTCTGAATGCGATCTGCGGATTTGTGCGGCCCTCCTCTGGATCCATCTTGTTGGGAGGTCACGACCTTGCCGGCCTGGCACCCCATCAGATTTTTCAGCACGGTGTTGCGCAAGTCAGCCAGAAACGGGACCTCTTTCCCGACCTGATGGTCGCGGACAACCTGCGCCTTGGTGCCATGCGGCGTGGCGGCAAAGACGCCGCTCAAACGCTGGAGCAGGTCTATGATAGATTTCCACGGCTAGCCGAGCGGCGCAAACAAGCCACGCGCACCTTGTCGGGCGGCGAACAGCAGATGGTCGCGATTGGCCGGGCGCTCATGTCACGCCCCCGCCTGTTGCTGCTGGACGAGCCGTCTGGAGGCCTATCGCCCGAGTTCTGCGAAGAAATCGCGCAGCTTATGGATGGTCTCAAAACCGATGGCGTGACCATGCTGATGGTCGAACAGAATCTCAAGCTGGCGTTCCGTGCAGCCGACCGCTTCATCGTGTTGCGGGACGGTCTGGTGGTGGACGGCGGCAACGTGAAGGCGATGGAGGGCAATCACGATGCCATCATCAAGAATATTTACCTTTAAAAGGACAGGTCACACAAAATGAAGAACGAAAATCTGCATGACGATCTGATCGTCTTTGACGGACTCATCATCTCAAATTGGGACGAAAACGTGTTCCAAGCAATGCGCGCGGGCGGTCTGACGGCCGCAAACTGCACCTGCTGCGTATGGGAGAACTTTCGCGATACGATGCTGGCCATTGGCCACTGGAACCGCATGTTCGCCGATCACGGCGATCTGATCACTAAGGCCGTTTCGGTCGAAGATATTCGCCGCGCCAAGCGTGATGGCAAGACCGGCATTGTTCTGGGCTTTCAGAACACGTCTGCCTTCGAAGACCGAGTGGAGTTTGTCGAGCTTTTCAAGCAGCAGGGTGTGGGTATCGTGCAAATGACTTACAACACCCAGAACCTCGTCGGTAGTGGCTGCTACGAGAGCACTGACAGCGGACTATCGGATTTTGGCCATGACATTGTCGCCGAAATGAACCGCGTCGGTATGCTCTGCGACCTCAGCCATGTCGGCCCGAAGACGTCGGAGGAGGTGATCCGCGCCTCGAAAAAGCCTGTCGCCTATAGCCACTGCCTGCCGAGCGGCCTCAAAGAGCATCCGCGCAACAAATCCGACGATCAACTGCGCCTGATCGCCGATCACGACGGTTTCGTCGGCGTCACCATGTTCCCCCCCTTCCTGAAGCGCGGCAACGATGCCTCGGTCGACGATTACGTCGAGGCGATCGACTACATAGTTAATCTGGTGGGCGAGGATTGCGTCGGGTTCGGGACTGATTTTACGATGGGCTATGGCACAAAGTTCTTCGAATATCTGAACCGGGACAAGGGCGTGGGGCGGCAGCTGACCGAGATATGGGAAGTCGATTTCCCGGATGGATTGGAATCTATTGCTGATTTCCCCAACTTGACCACCGCCATGCAGCGTGCCAATTGGACTGAAGTCAAAATCCGCAAAATCATGGGGGAAAACTGGCTCGAGCTGCTGGACCGCGTGTGGTGAACTTGTGCGTTGTCTATCACTCCAACGATGCGCGACGCTGAATCTGGCATACTTAGGTTTAGGATAGCCACCCTTTATGCAAGGCTGTCGCTTTATGCCCTAACCGGTTATTGAACCGGCCTTACGACGCCGCGTGCAGCTTCTCCAGACCGGCCGTTCGCGCATCATGCAGCATTTTCGACGGCTGTAGGACCGCGGTGCGGGACAAAGCTGCTGTCCGCCACGACTGGACCAATGTCAGCTTTAGAAAACCTCTTTAACGCAGGTCCCTTTCTGGTGGGCCGCGCTGGTGTAGCCAATGGTGATTTCAAGACTTATCTGCGGTCTAAATTGATTGATATAATGGAGTGTGACACGAAAATTGAGTAAAAGAGTTTCGGACAGATAAATAGAGTTACGGCAGTTGAAAACGTTTGATGAGGTGTTTCCGGCTCGCCATGAGCGTGTCTGACAAGATGTCGGGTTGCTTTCCTATGTCGTGGCGAAGAAGGCTGAGGTCGCTAATGATATCTGAGTCCATGTTCATATGAATGAGTAAGGTACTATCCCTGCACTTCATTTTAAGATTTGTTTATATCCGCTGGAATTTATCAATCGATTTAGGTGGCTAAGGCACTTTGAATTTCAACCATTTCATCAGTACAAAAGCGCTGTTCTGTCGATGCGGGAAAGTCTTTTTCACTCCGTTGTTCCGGCACCGGCCACGATAACAGTGCCGGATGCCCAACCAAAGCTCGCAGCTTTTTAGGGCATCAGTGGCCAAATGAGCGGGATCAGAACAACAGTCGCTGACCCGATAATGATGTTCATCGGAATACCTATTCTCAGGAAATCAGTAAATCTGTACCCACCGGCATTGTAGACAAGCGTGTTGGTCTGGTAGCCGATTGGCGTCGCAAAGCTTGCGCTTGCACCAAACATCACAGCTACAACGAAAGGACGCGGGTCAAGGCCAAGCTGGATTGCCACGCCCGCAGCGATCGGTGCCAGCAGAACCGCGACGGCGTTGTTGGTGACAAGTTCCGTAAGGATCGACGTCAGGGCATAGACCAGCGCAAGTGCGACGATCGGTTGGACCGTAGCCAGCAGCGGCGATACCTTGGCCACAATCAGCGCAAGCGCGCCGGAATTGTCCAAAGCACTCCCCAATGTCAGCATCGAGACGATCAGCAACAGCAACCGGCCGTCGATCGACCCCACGCCTTCATCCGCATCAATGCAGTTTGTCAGCAAAACCACCGCAACGCCGATCAGCGCAAGGGTCAGAATTGGCGCAACATCCAGCGCCGCCAGGACGACGACAGCAACCATGGTGGCAATCGCGATGGGGGCTTTCTTGCGGCGAAAGCCCCGAGAGGTGACCGAGGACAGCTCGATCAACTGTTCTTCATCGGCAAGCCGCGCGATATCTTCCGGCGCACCGTCAAGTAGCAGGGTATCCCCGACCTCCAGTTTCATCATCGCAAGGCGCATGTCGACCGCTGCTCCCTTTCGGTGGAGTGCGACCGGATAGACCCCGAAACGGCGACGCCACTGCAAACGCCCGACCATTCTGTGCAGCGCTTTTGAATTTGGGCCGATCAGGACCTCGACAATCGACGTGCGTCGGGCGGTCGACGGCTCGGTGCCCAGAACGGCGTTGCCCACCGCTGCGCCGTCGCGAAAACCCATGATCTCGGTATCTGTGGTCTTCAAAACCACAACATCGCCAGCCGCCATCGTCGATGTGGCAATGGTTGCGCGCAGGGAAAGGTCCCCACAGACAAGATCAACAACCCGACTTCCGGCCTTCTTGAAAGCCTCCACTTCCATCACAGTCTTGCCGATCAGAGGCGAGCCTGCGGGAATGAACAGTTCAACCAGCCAGGTGCGCCCGTCGCGCTTGGATTGAACCTCCCCGACGGTATGTCGCACGGGCAGAAGGCGCGGGGCGGCGATTGCCAGAAAAGCACCGCCAACAATGGCCACAACGATTCCGACAGGCGCGATCTCGAACAGACTAAACGGTGCCATCCCCAGATCGCGTGCAACGCCATCCACCAGCAGGTTCGTCGAGGTCCCGATCAGCGAACAGGTGCCACCAAGAATGACCATGTAGGACAGCGGGATAAGAAGGTGCGACGCCGCAACCTTCATCTGACGCGCAAGGGTGATCACCACCGGGATCAGCACAATGACCACCGGTGTGTTGTTCATGAAGACCGAGGCTCCGGCGGCGGCACTGAAGAACAGCCCTAGCGTCAGGACCGGACGCGCCTGAGCATATCGACCAAGGACAATGCTGAGGGCCTCAAGTACGCCCGTCCGGACAAGGGCCGCGCTGAGGACGAACATCGCGCCGATGGTTGCAGGTGCAGGATTGGCGAGCGCGTCGAGGACATCGGTCGGCTTGACAAGTCCGATGGCAAGAGCTGTTGCCGCCCCGCAAAAGGCGACAACATCCGGGGATCGCAGTTCCAGGACAAAGGCTGTAAAAACGCCGAGGAACAAGACGACGGCGGCGTAAGGTGCCAGTGTTGCAAAGTCGAAGGACATTCAGTGATCGGGCTCCCTTGGGCCAGTGGCAGCGCGGACTCAGGTTTTCTCGATTCGAACCGCAGCCTTGTGTTCTGATCATACATTCAGGTGCAAGAAACGGTCAGGGTGAGATTGCCTAGTCGACTGCGATAGGAAGTATCTCGCCGGGGGATTGCGCCCCCGGCGATGTTCGCTTTCAGGCCTGATTGCGCAAAGCATCCGGCATGATCGCAACCTTGTTGCGCTGCGCGAGCCAAAGGAGGACCGGCCCCGCCACAAACAACGAAGACGCGGTGGCGATGGTCACGCCTGCGATCATTGGCCATGCAAACCCCGATACCGCTGGCCCGCCCCAGATCGCCATCGGCACAATCGCTGCGAGCGTTGTGCCAGAAGTGAAGATGCATCGTGCCAGAACCTGATTGAGGCTTCTGTCGATCACATCTGCCAGGGGTACGTCGCCACCTTCGGCAAGGTGTTCGCGGATCCGGTCATAGACCACAACCTTGTCATTGACCGAATAGCCGATCAGCGTCAGCAGGGCGATGATGGTGGTCAAGTTCACCTCCCATCCCATCAGGGCGATGACGCCGAAGGTCTTGGTGACGTCGAGGAACAGCACCGCGATGGCCCCGGCGGCAAAGTGCCATTCGAACCGGACCCAGATATAGGCCAGCATCGCCAATACGGCGAGGCCAAGCGCCAGCAGGCCGGTGGTTGCCAGTTCCCCGCTGATCGTCGGGCCAACAAGGTCGATCTGGTTGAACACCGCACCCGGGATCACATCTGTTGCTGCACGTTCGACAGCGGCAACAGTGGTCTGTCCGACCTCTCCCTGCACCCGGATCAGCGCCTCGTTCGGGTCGCCAAAGGCCTGAAGGCTCGCGTCGCCCGGAACCTGTTGCGCGATGGCGGCACGCAGCTCGGACAACGGGACGGGCGCGTACGAGCGCAGGACCATCTGCACCCCACCAGTAAAATCAATTCCAAGATTCGGCCCAGGCATCACGAGCAGGCCGAGCGACCCCAAGGAGAGCACCGCCGAAACCGCAAGCGCCAGGCGTCCGCGCCGCATGAAGGAAAGTCTCCCTGGCGCTGGCACGCCACCGATCAGCGGCGCGATGTCCAGCCGCTTGAGTTTGCGGCGACGCACCAGCGTCTCCATCATGAACCGCATCAACGCGACAGCCGTGAACATCGAGATGACAATGCCAATGCTCATCGTGACGGCAAATCCCCGTATCGCCCCGGCACCAAACATGAACAGCAACACCATCGCGAGAAGCGTAGTGATATTGGCGTCAAGGATTGTCGCCCAGGCCCGCCCATAACCGAGCGTCAGCGCCTTGATCGCAATCGCGCCCTTGGCGGTTTCTTCGCGGATACGGCTGAAGATCAGAATGTTACTGTCCACCGCAATGCCAAGGCACAGGATGATCCCGGCAATCCCCGGCAGTGTCAGCGTGGCTCCCAAAAGGCCCAACGCAGTCAGCGTCAGCATTACGTTTAGTCCAAGAATGGCGCTGGCCAGAAGGCCCCAACCGCGATAAAGCCCGACCATGATCGCAACCACCAGCGCCAAACCGATGGCGCCCGTGACCAAACCCGCGTGGATGGAATCCGCACCAAGTGCCGCCCCTACGCTGCGTTCTTCGATCACGTCGAGCGACGCAGGCAGCGCGCCCGAGGTCAGCAATAAGGCCAACGTCTGCGCCTCTTCCAGCGTAAAATCCCCGGTTATCTGACCTTGGCCGCCCGGAATGGCCTGCTGGATGACCGGAGCGGTCAGAACCTCGCCATCCAGTACGACCGCAAACCTTTGACCGATGTTGGCCGCAGTGATCTCGGCAAAGGCAGCACCACCCTGTTGGTCAAAATCGAAGGTGACCATCGGGCGGCCTGTATCGGGTTCAAACCCTGATGCAGCGGCGTCTAGTAGATCACCCGAGAGTGCGACATCGTCTTGAACCGGAATATCACCAGACCCGTCCCGGAGCGGCAGCAGCGTCACGCCCGGTCCCGGCCCCGGTGCGACCATCTGGAAACTCATCTTCGCGGTCGATCCCAACAGCGCGCGCAACTGGGCCGGGTTCTCGACGCCCGGCATCTGGACAAGGATGCGGTCATCGCCGACCCGGCTGATCACCGGTTCGGACACGCCGACCTGATCAACCCGGTGGCGGATCACTTCAAGGCTGGCATCGGCGGCGTCGCGTGCCGCGCGGTCAAGCCCGGATGGCGTCAGGGACAACAGTACCAGGTCGTCAGACAGGGCGACGGTAAAGTCCGGAGGGGTGCCTGGCTGAGCGGTGGCAGACGCAGAAGCCTG
>JAGXHB010000027.1 GCA_024636425.1 Roseobacter sp. | reverse complement strand
GTCTATTTCTTCCTGCCGGGCGGCATGGGCATTTCCTTTATGAAGCAATATGCCGGATCCGGTGTCGACAAGAACGTGATGGGCCCCGCCTTCAGCTTTGATCAGGGTATTCTGGGGGCCATCGGTGATGCGGCACTGGGTGTGAAGAACACCGCCCATTGGTCCAAGGATATCGACAACGAGGCGAACAAGAAGTTCGTTGCCGATTTCGAGGCAGAATATGACCGTCTGCCGTCGCTCTACGCGGCGCAAGGTTATGACACCGGGTTGCTGCTGATCTCGGCCATGGGCAAGGCATCCGTGAGTGACACCGATGCTTTCCAGGCTGCGCTTGAGGAGGCCGATTTTGCTTCTGTCCGCGGTGATTTCGCCTTCGCGCCCAACCATCACCCGATCCAGGACATCTACATGCGCGAGGTCATCAAAGAAGGTGACGTCGTGACCAACAAGATCGTCGGTGTCGCCGCGTCCGACCATCAGGACGTCTATGGCGCCGATTGCCAGATGTAAGGCATTGTGCCGCTCCGGGGTCATCTCCGGAGCGGCACGTCTGACCCTGCGATGGGTCGGAAATGGGTGAGGAACGCCATACATGTCATTGATATTATTGATAGAGCAGGTTCTGAACGGGCTTCAGTTCGGGGTCATGCTGTTCCTGATGGCTGCCGGTCTGACGCTGATCTTTGGCGTGATGGGACTGATCAATCTGGCCCATGGGTCGCTTTACATGGTCGGTGCTTTTGCGGCGGCTGCCGTGGCGGGCTGGACGGGGTCGTTTGTCCTTGCGCTGGTCGGTGCACTTGTCGCCGCTGCGGCTGCGGGCGCGCTGGTCGAGCTTCTGGTGATCCGGCGTCTTTATGACCGTGACCATCTGGATCAGGTGCTTGCGACATTTGCGCTTATCCTGATTTTCTCCGAAGGGACCCGCTACCTGTTTGGGTCGTTCCCGCTGTTTCTTGATATTCCCGCCGCCCTGTCAGGCCCTGTGCGCTTGCCCGGCGGCATCTATTATCCGCTTTACCGTCTGGTCATCATCGCCGCCGGGTTGCTGGTGGCCGCAGGGTTGTTCGCGCTGATCGCGAAGACCCGCATCGGCGTCCAGATCCGCGCAGGAGAGGCCGACCGCGAGATGATCGCGGCGCTCGGAGTCGATATTTCCAAGCTTTACACGGTGGTCTTTGCGCTTGGGGCCGCACTGGCGGGCCTCGCTGGTGCGCTGGTGGGCGCGATCCAGTCGGTGCAGGTGGGAATGGGCGAACCCGTTCTGATCCTCGCCTTCGTGGTGATCGTGATCGGCGGCATCGGGTCGATCAAGGGCGCGCTGGTGGGCGCACTGCTCGTCGGGCTGACCGATACGCTGGGCGGGGTTCTGCTGCCGCCGCTCTTCGGCATTTTCATGGAAGCCTCCGCCGCCACCTCTGTCGGGTCGGCGCTGTCCTCCATGTCGATCTATATTCTGATGGCGGGGGTCTTGCTGTTCAAACCCTCAGGCCTCTTTGGAGGGACGTGAGATGGGTCGCGAAACCGTGCTGAATATCGTCCTGTTTGCGATGCTGCCTGCCACGGCGCTCATCGCTTTGCTGCTGGACGAGCCCTTCATCATCACGCTGGTCACCAAGGCCGCAATTCTCGCGCTCGCCGGCGTGGGCCTGAACATTGCGTTGGGGCTTGGCGGGCTTGTCAGCTTGGGACATGCGGCGTTTTTCGGGATCGGCGGCTACGCGATGGGGATCCTTGCCAGCCACGCGCAAAGCTACACCCCGCTGATGGAGGTGCCTTTCCTGATCGAAGGCACCAAGTCGATGCTGATCATCTGGGGGGTGGCGATCACCGCGTCTGCACTGGCGGCACTGGCGATCGGCGCGCTGAGCCTGCGCACGACGGGGGTGTATTTCATCATGATCACGCTCGCCTTCGGGCAAATGCTGTATTATTTCGCGATCTCGTGGCCTGCCTATGGGGGCGAAGACGGGCTGTCGATCTATATCCGCAATGATTTTCCGGGCCTCAACACGCTTGACCCGATCCAGTTCTTCGCCATCGCCTTTGGCGTGCTGACGGTGGTGCTGTTCATGGCCGCACGCATTGCGCGTGCGCCGTTCGGACTGGCCCTGTCTGCCGCACGGCAGAACGCTGAACGGGTCGAAACCGTGGGCCTTGCGCCGTTCCGGCTGCGGCTGGTGGCCTTCGTGATCTCGGGGGCGGTGACGGGGCTGGCTGGCGCGCTTTTTGCCGATCTCAACCGCTTCGTGAGCCCGACGATGTTCAGCTGGCAGACCAGCGGGGAAATCATGGTTTTCATCATCCTTGGCGGGGTGGGCCGCTTGTTCGGCCCCGTGGCCGGTGCGGCGCTTTTCATCCTGCTGGAGCATCTTCTGGGCGGGCTCAGCGACTACTGGCATGTTTATCTGGGCCTGCTGTTGCTGCTGGTGGTGCTCTTCGCCCGCGGGGGCATGATCGGCACGCTTGCCGGACGCGAGGTGGCGCATGACTGATGCCGTGCTGAACCTGTCCCACCTTCACAAAAGCTTTGGCGCGCTCAAGGCGACGGATGATGTGTCCCTGACGCTGATGCCGGGCGAGATACATGCGCTGATCGGTCCGAATGGCGCGGGCAAATCCACCTTGATCAAACAGATCGCGGGCGGGCTGCGGTCCGACAGCGGCACGGTCGAATTTGCGGGGCGTGATGTGACGCCGCTGGGGACGGTCGCGCGCGCGCGGGCAGGGCTGGGGCGCACCTTCCAGATTTCGTCACTCGCGATGGAGTATACCGTGCTGCAAAATGCGGTGCTGGGGGCGTTGGGGCAGGAGGGCGGCGTCATGCGCTTTTTCCGCCCCGTGATGAAGGACCGCGCGCTGGTCGACCGCGCGCTGGCCGCGCTTGAGCGGGTCGGCTTGGTCGATCAGGCCACCAAGCGGACCGCCGATCTGAGCCACGGACAGCGCCGTCTGCTGGAGGTCGCTGTGGCGCTGACCCTCGCGCCCAAGGTGTTCCTGATGGATGAGCCTATGGCGGGGCTGGGGGCGTCGGGATCCAAGCGGCTGACCGGCTTTCTGGACGATCTGCGGGCCGAGGCTCCGATCCTGTTGGTAGAACATGACATGGATGCGGTTTTCGCGCTGGCCGACCGGATCAGCGTTCTGGTCTATGGCCGCGTCATTGCCACCGGCACCGCCGAGGAAATCCGGCGTGATCCAATGGTCCGCGAGGCCTACCTCGGGTCGGAGGATGCGGCATGAGTTTTCTGAAATTGCAAGGTGTGACAGCGTCTTACGGACCGACACAGGCGCTGTTCGGCGTCGATCTGGCGCTTGAAGCAGGCGAGGTCTGCGCGCTGATGGGACGTAACGGCATGGGCAAATCATCGACCATCAAGGTGATCTGCCGGATGCTCAAGAACTCGGGCGGGTCGGTGCATTTTGACGGGCGCGATCTGGGGCCGCTGCCCAGTCACCGCGCCGCACAGGCGGGCCTGGGTCTGGTGCCAGAGGGGCGGCGCTGCTTTGGTCCGTTGACGGTGCACGAGAACCTGATCGCCGCCGCACGGCCCGGCCCTTGGGATTTTGCCCGCGTCTGCGATCTGTTTCCCCGGCTCGGCGAACGGCGCGATCAGGTGGCGAGGTCGCTGTCGGGGGGCGAACAGCAGATGCTTGCGATTGGCCGCGCGCTGATGACGAACCCAAAGCTGTTGCTGCTGGACGAAGCGACGGAGGGCCTCGCTCCGGTGGTGCGACAGGAAATCTGGGCTGCGGTCAAAACGCTGAAACGCGAGTCCGGGCTTGCGCTGCTGGTGGTCGATAAGTCACTGGCCGAATTGCGGCAGGTCGCAGATCACGCGGTCATTCTGGAGCGAGGCCGGTCGGTCTGGTCGGGGGCGATGGATGCTCTCGACCGGGGCGTGGCCGATCAGTATCTTGGCGTCTAGACGTCTGACGAAAAAGGAAAAAACATGTCTCATCAAGTGATCCAGCCCGAAGGATGGGCACCGGCAAAAGGCTATGCCAACGGGATGTTGTCTGCGGACGGGCATCTGTTCGTCGGCGGGCAGATCGGCTGGACGGCAGACCAGACATTCGAAGCGCATGATTTTATCGGTCAAATGACGCAGGCCTTAATGAATATCCGCGCCGTGGTCGAAGCGGCGGGGGGGGTGCCCGAAGACATCATGCGCCTGACCTGGTATGTCACCGACAAAGCCGAATATCTGGCTGCGCAAGCCGATGTCGGGCGCGCCTATCGCGAGGTCATGGGCCGGCATTTTCCCGCGATGGCGATGGTCGTGGTCGCCGGTCTGATCGAGGACGAAGCCAAGGTCGAGATCGAGGCGACGGCTGTGATTGCAAAACGCTAGACCAGCTCCTTGATCAGAGCGGGGATATGGTCGCGGAATTTGAAAAACCCTTTGGTTGCATGGGGCCACGCGGCGGCGTCCATCTCTGACCGGACGCGCACAAGCGGTGGCGCGTCGGGCAAACTGTCATAAGCGTCAAGGATGTCTTTGGTCGGCCCGACGGGCGCATCTGCCGTGACAAGCTGTTCGGCGCCATGCGCCGTCGCCCAATCTGCTAGCGCTTGGGCACTGGCAACCACCTCCGCGCCCAGGCCGATCTCTTTTGCGAGCCGCGCACGGGCATCCTCAAGCGCGTTGGCGCGAAACTCTGCCACCTGAGGAGCGATCTGCCACGGGGTTTGGCGGGCTGTCGCCATGAGCGCCACGTTGGCGATCAGCGGGGTCATCCCCTCAAGCACATGAAGCGGGTTCAGATCATCCTCGTGCAGCACCAACGCGCTGCGCAGGTGCGTATCAGGCTGGCCCGCCTCCCACAGCGGAGCCGGATCCGGATGGGGTGAGGCTGGCAGGTCAGCCGGCTTGCGTGCCAACCCTTGAACGTCGGCAAACTGGCCTTGGGTAAACTTTTCGATATTTTCGGACGTGGCGAGGTACGGCTTGCCGATGGTCTGGATGCCTGCGACCCATTTCCAGCTCAGAGTGTTGGAGGCGGGGCACCCGTCCAGCAGGTGACGCAAAAAGAAATCCGCGCCCAATTGCCACGGCAGCCCCAGCGTGTGCACCCAGATGGAGGCGAACCACATGCGGGCGTGATTGTGCAGATAGCCGGTCTGCGCCAATTCTTGCGCCCAGTGATCAAAAGGCGCGATCCCCGTTTGGCCCAGACAGGCAGCTTCCCACCGCTGCCGAAGGCCGGACTGTGTTTGCACTTCGTTGAAAAGCCTTTTTAAATCAGTCTGGTAGTCTCCCCAAACGCCCGGACGCATGGCAAGCCAACCTTGCCAGTACGTGCGCCAGAACACTTCGGCGATGAATTTGCCCGCCTCTTTTTCGCTGTGATGCTCCAGCACGGCGCGCAGCAGTTCCACCTGCGAGATCATGCCGCAGCGCAGGTAGGGCGACAGCGCCGAGACAGCGCCGCCCTCCACCGCCGAGGCATAGAAATTGCGCCCTTCGGCATAGGTTTTCCCCGTATGCGGGGCAAAATCGCGAATGCGATCAAGGGCAGCCGCACGTGTTGGCGGAAAGAGGGACAAAGGATCATTCATACCGCGCGATCTAGTCTTGTCGGGGGCGGTATCAACTCGATCGGTCGCCACCCCTTGAACCCCAAGTTTGCCGCGACTAATCTACGGGTAAGGGTTTCGCGGGTATGGTCCCGCGGACGGCACAATCAGGCAGGCATTATGAACGATCCTATTGAAACATACATGAACCTTGTCCCCATGGTGGTTGAGCAGACCAGCCGGGGCGAACGCGCGTACGATATTTTCTCGCGGCTGCTGAAAGAACGGATCATTTTCGTGAATGGCCCCGTGCATGACGGCATGTCATCGCTGGTCGTGGCACAGCTTTTGCATCTTGAGGCGGAGAATCCGTCCAAGGAAATTTCGATGTATATCAACAGCCCCGGTGGCAGCGTTGTCGCAGGGATGAGCATTTATGACACGATGCAATATATCCGCCCCAAAGTGTCCACGCTTGTGTGCGGTCTGGCCGCCTCGATGGGGTCGGTCATCGCGATCGGCGGCGAAAAAGGCATGCGGTTCTCGCTGCCGAACTCGGAATTTCTGGTGCACCAGCCTTCGGGTGGCGCACGCGGTACGGCCGCTGACATCCTGATCAGCGCCAAAAGCATCGAAGACACCCGCGAGCGGATGTACCGTTTGTACATGAAGCATACCGGTCAGGACTATGATACAGTACAAAGAGCGCTGGACCGGGACAAATGGATGACCCCCGAAGATGCGCTTGCATGGGGGCATATCGACGAAATCGTCGCGGCTCGCGGCAAGGCGGACGATCCGGACGCTGACAAAAAAGACAAGAAAGACAAGTAAACTAGGCGTGCATGGTCCATAATTTTACGATTGTGGACCATGGACCACTGGCCTAAGCTGGCCAGAAGCAAGAAATCAAGTGCGACGCCAGATGGCGGGCAAGATCACACGACAGACCTGAAAGGGTTGAAATGGCTAACAGTTCCAGCGGCGACAGCAAAAACACACTCTACTGCAGCTTTTGTGGTAAAAGCCAGCACGAGGTGCGCAAGCTGATTGCGGGCCCCACGGTTTTCATCTGCGATGAATGTGTAGAGCTTTGCATGGACATCATCCGCGAAGAAACCAAGGCATCCGGCCTGAAAGCCACCGATGGCGTTCCCACACCCAAAGACATCTGCGCTGTGCTGGATGACTATGTGATCGGGCAGGCGATGGCCAAGCGGGTGTTGTCCGTGGCGGTCCATAACCACTACAAGCGGCTCAATCACGCGCAAAAAGGCGGCGATATCGAGCTTGCAAAATCCAACATCCTGCTGATCGGCCCGACCGGCTGCGGCAAGACGCTGCTGGCGCAAACGCTGGCGCGTATTCTGGATGTGCCCTTTACCATGGCAGACGCGACCACATTGACCGAAGCCGGTTATGTCGGCGAGGATGTGGAGAACATCATCCTCAAGCTGCTGCAATCGTCCGAGTATAATGTCGAGCGTGCACAGCGCGGCATCGTCTATATCGACGAGGTCGATAAGATCACACGCAAATCCGAAAACCCGTCCATCACCCGTGACGTCTCGGGCGAGGGTGTACAGCAGGCGCTGCTGAAGCTGATGGAAGGCACGGTCGCCTCCGTGCCGCCGCAGGGCGGGCGCAAGCATCCACAGCAGGAATTCCTGCAGGTGGACACGACTAACATCCTGTTCATCTGCGGTGGTGCCTTTGCGGGTCTTGACCGGATCATTGCCGCGCGCGGCAAAGGGTCCGCCATGGGCTTTGGCGCTGACGTGCGCGACAAGGATGCCCGTGGCATCGGTGAGATTTTCACCGATCTCGAGCCCGAAGATCTGCTGAAATTCGGCCTGATCCCGGAATTTGTAGGTCGCTTGCCCGTTCTTGCCACGCTCGAGGATCTGGACGAGGACGCGCTTGTCACCATCCTGACCCAGCCGAAGAACGCGCTGGTCAAGCAGTACCAGCGCCTGTTCGAAATCGAGGATACGCAGCTTACCTTTACCGATGACGCATTGTCGGCCATCGCCAAACGCGCCATCCTGCGCAAGACCGGTGCACGCGGTTTGCGGTCTATCCTTGAGGATATATTGCTGAACACAATGTTCGAACTGCCCGGGTTGGACAGTGTGATCGAGGTTGTGGTGAACGAGGAAGCGGTGAATTCCGACGCCGCCCCGTTGATGATCTACGCAGAGGCCGAGAAGGAGTCTGCGACAGCGGGCTGACCATCGGCACAGTGATTGATCAAAGCGCACCCGCAACGGTGCGCTTTTTTCGTTTCGACGCCCGGCATTGAGGGGCCATGCCTTTTGCGCCTTGACGGTGGCCTGCGCAAAAGGTTTGTCAGGGCAAAAGGCTGCACTCAAAGGGTATATCATGACACAGCGTATTTTCTCGGGCGGTGAGTTCGAAGCCAAGATCGGCTATTGCAGGGCGGTGGTCGCAGGTGGGTTCGTCCATGTGGCAGGCACCGTGGGGCAGGGCGATACCGTCACCGACCAGTGCCGCGCCGCCCTGGCCACGATCAAGGGTGCGCTGGAACAGGCAGGTTGCTCCATGGCGGATGTGGTGCGGGTCAACTACTATCTGCCCGACCGCGCAGAGTTCGAGCCGTGCTGGCCAATCCTGTCGGAAACCTTTGGCGCGCACCCGCCAGCGGCGACAATGGTGGAATGTCGCCTGATCGACGACAAATACCGCATCGAGATCGAGGTGACTGCCGTCTTGCCCGGCTGAATTCCGCGACAATGAACGCTGAACCGCGCTAGACCTTTGGGCTGCGTTGGTGCATATAGCAGCGGAAGCTTCAGGAGATTTTCATGGGCATTCTCAACTCTCTCATGCGCAGCGTAACCTGGTGGAACGGTCAGACGTTGAACACGCAGCTTTTTACCTGGCGCAAAGGCACCAAGGTGGGCGAGGATGCCCAGGGCAACATCTATTATCGCAACGCTGACGACACCAAACGCTGGGTGATCTACAACGGCGAGAACGAGGCGACCCGCGTCAATCCCGATTGGCACGGTTGGCTGCACCATACCTGGAACGAAACGCCTTCCGACAGGCCGCTGGTTCACAAGGCATGGGAAAAGCCCCATATCGAGAACCGGACCGGCACACCGCTGGCCTATGCCCCCGCTGGGTCGATCCGCCGTGAAAAGCCTGCGGACCGGGGCGACTACGAGGCCTGGAGCCCGGAATAAGCTCGCCGACACTGAGGAATAGGGGACGGATGGTAAGTAAGTTCATGTCCGGCCTGGGGGAGTGATAATGCGTAAGATACTGATTTTGCTTGCGCTTGGCGCGGCACCGCTCCAGGCGCAGGAAGAGGTGACCTCCGCCGGGGGAGCCGTCTTGCGCGCGCTCGACAATGTCTCGGGCGTCGCGCGCGACATCGAAGTATTACGCGGGCAGGTCGTGCAATTTGGCAACCTTGAAGTCACGATGAACGACTGCCGCTACCCCGTCGGCAATCCGGCGGGCGATGCCTTTGCCGAGCTGGAGATCAAGACTCAGGGCCGCGATGACAAGCTGTTTTCGGGCTGGATGGTCGCTTCGTCCCCCGCGCTGTCCGCGCTGGAGCATCCCCGTTATGACGTCTGGGTTATTCGCTGCACCACTTC
>JAGXHB010000026.1 GCA_024636425.1 Roseobacter sp. | reverse complement strand
GTGCCAGTCTCATAAACTCCGGTACGTCTCGTCTCACAAATACCGCCACGGAATCTCATGAACCCCGGTCGTGTATTAGCAGAAGTGCTTGAATCTCATGAATTCCGGTCATCCGACAGTGTTTTGGCCATGTTCGCAGCCTAATATTAAAGTGTACGATAATGCAAACTTATTGGACAGAAAAAGTGGGCTGAGTTGCGGCGGTCTTTGTGGCTTTTGGTAAAAGTAACCGCCGTCATGCTGTATCATGGTTGGCATGAATTAGTCGCTCACGCAGGGTCCAGAAACGCTGCCCAAGCCGATCCTGCCGCCTTGGAACTCTAACATACAGGCCTCAGACTGCTTTGAAGACGCTGCGTTTTCCAGCGGGGCAGCGCTTTCTTTGCTGCATGTGTTGCTCGATGAAGCGATCATTGGCGTTCCAGTAGAGTTGTGACGATCGCGGTTGGTGCTGCGCGCTGCGGTTCAGTGTAGCAAGATCGAGGGCAGGGGGGTGACAGAGGCCGAACTGCGTGATGCCTATTTCCTCACCGTTCCGGGCGATGGAATGGGCCCAGACGGGGACATGGCATCGCCTTCCGGCGCGCGAGCACCGCGATCTCACTTCGCCTTACTGCATGCCAAGAGCGGCTTCAGGCTTTGCTGCCGGAAAACATGTAAGAGCACGCAGCGGACTGGCTCGCTGGCGCCAAAGAAACGCAGGGTATCGCACTATAAATTGATCGAGTCACCACGCCGCGTTCAGAAAGCGAGGCTCGCTGCTGATCTGGCTCGACAAAGAGATGACCCGCCCACCGGTTATCTCTAACGCGGAGATACAGTTCTCCTGACAATCGCTGCCCCTGCGGTCATGCCCCTGCCACCCATAAAATAATGAACGCCGCCGCCAGCCACGGCCCGAACGCCAGCTGTTCACGCGCGCGCCGTCCTCCAGCCAGAGCAAAGACAAGGGCCGCCGTGGCAGCCATCAGGATCAGCATCGGCAACATGGCAATGCCCAGCCACGCCCCGGCTGCGGCCAGAAGTTTTGCGTCGCCCATACCCAGCCCTTCGATCCCGCGTGCACGAAAGTAGAACGCGCCGATCGCCCAGAAGACGAGATAGCCCATAATCGCCCCCCAGATTGCCAATGTCGGTATCGCACCCAGCGCGTAGGCATTCACCGCAAGTCCCGAAAGAACCAGTGGCAGCGTGTACTTGTCCGGCAGGCGGCGCGTGTGCAGGTCGATCACGACAAGACGAATAAGAACGCCCGCGAGAATGACAGTAGCGACCCAGAAAACGGGTGTCGGCAGGTACGCAGAGCTGTTCATGCCAGAGCATTCCGTGGTACGCTTCAGAAGACAACAGATTTATTTTCAAACGCCTGAAACTAATTCGGGAGGATGTCGTGACTGTAGAACTACAGGGAGGCCCGCAGGGTCGCTCGTGCAAAGATTGCGCCCAACACGCAGTCGTTGATTAAACATTTTAACTGGGAGTGAACCATGAGAATTTCCGTCCAAACTTTGTTGCGAGGCACATGCGCAAGCGCATTATGCGTCTCGGCGACTTTATCCGCCGCGTCGTCTCACCGCGAGGCTCCGGGGATCACGGAGCAGCCCAAAATCGACGCTACCGATTTTTACATGTTCAAAAGCTATGAAGAAGGTCGCGGCGATTACGTGACTTTGATCGCCAACTACCAGCCGCTGCAAGCGCCTTATGGTGGGCCGAACTACTTCACGATGGACCCCGACGCGATCTATGAAATCCACGTTAGCAACGACGCCGATGCCGACGAAGAAATTACTTTTCAATTCCAGTTCGACAATTCGTTGGTGAAGGGTACCGGTATCCAGCTTGATATCGGCGGCGAGATGGTCTCTATCCCGCTGCGCGCTGCCGGTCAGGTGACCGCAAACCAGCCGACCGCCGCATTGGGCGAAACAGAAAGCTACACAGTCACGATGATCACGGGTGACCGCCGCAGCGGCACGCGTGCTGCGCTGACCAACGGCAGTGGCCCGACCTTTGTCAAGCCACTGGACAACGTTGGTAATAAGACCATCCCGAACTATGCGGGATATGCAGACGCCTATGTCTATGACAACGTCAGCATTCCGGGCTGTGATGCACCGGGCCGTGTCTTTGCCGGACAGCGTGCAGAAGCATTTGCCGTGAACCTTGGCGAGATTTTCGATCTGGTCAATCTGGTTCCGATCCAAGGGCCCGATTCCCCGATGTGGCCGCAGTATAACGACGCCTCGTTCAATCCCGGCGGTATCGTTCAGGACCGTGCCAACGACGATCTAATCGGCAAGGCCAACGTGACCACGCTGGCGATCGAAGTTCCAATTGCATGTCTGACCCAAGGTGAAGAGCCCGTAATCGGTGCCTGGACAACAGCCAGCCTGCCACAGGCCGAGCTGGAAGACCCAAGCCCCAGCTACGAAGCCACCTCGATTTACGGCGGTGCTTGGGTCCAACAATCGCGTCTGTCCAACCCTCTGGTGAACGAAGTCGTCATCGGCCTGCCCGACAAGGACCTGTTCAACGCAGCAGAGCCCACGATCGACGAAGCGCTTGCGGTCTACGTGACCAATCCCACATTGCCCGCACTGATCAACGTGCTGTTCAACGGCAATGGTGAATTCGGAACCGACAACATCGCGCCCTCGAACTTCCCGCGTAATGACCTTGTGACTGCGTTCCTCAGCGGTTTTCCGGGCGTGAACCAGGCCGCTGGTTTTGATCCGGCAACCGATCTTTCGGAAATGCTGCGTCTGAACACCACGTTCCCTGCGACGCCACGTGATGACCAGCACACTTTTGGCCTTCTGGCTGAAGACCTTGGTGGTTTCCCGAACGGTCGCCGTCCCGGTGACGACACTGTCGATCTGGCGCTGCGCGTCATGATGGGGCGTCTGTGCCATAACGTACCGCTTGGTCAGGAAGTCAGCGGCGATCCAGCTGCTGAAGACAGCATCAACCTTGGTCTGTGCGGTGATGGTGATCCATCGACCACCGCGCCAGCAGGACTTGTCCCGCTGACCGATGGTGCCCCCCTGCGTGCCACCGAGCTTCAGGCCGTGTTCCCCTATCTGAACACACCTCTGGCCGGTTCGCCTAATTGATTGCAACAGAAAGGAGAATTCCAATGTTAAAGAATATCTCGATTCTAGTTATCTGCGCGGGCGCACTTGTCGCTTGCGGCGGCGGCGGCGGCAACGGGCTCTCTGGGCTGGCGTCTTTGGGTGACGACTTTGCCCGCGCCTTCGCTCAGGACAGAAACGCCGAGCCTATCTCGCTTGAAAACGTCACGCTGAATTTGACGCCGACACGCGAGCCGTTCAATCCCTGATAGGGCCTTGACCGGATAATGGGCGCAGACTGTGCGCTTTGATAAAACCAAACGCGACTGCCTTGCTGGTGGTCGCGTTTTTCGTTTTACGGGAGTCAGGGGCGCAGACGTGGTGGCGCCATCGGCTCTGCACTATCCGTCGATGCTCCGTACTGCCGTGAAATCACCAGCACGCTTCTCTGGCCCAGCTCTGTCTTGCGCAACAGCCGCGAAGTCAGCGTCAGGCTGACGCCGTCCACTTCTGCCGTGCTTTGCACGTCGAAAACGTCCGAGGTAAATCCGGCACCGTTCATCGTGATAACGCCCGCATCGGTCAGATCCCCCTGCGTCAGAAATCCCTTGCGCGCGCGCGTCTTGATCAGCTGTCGCGCACTGCTGTCCGATCCGAGAACGGCGGCCAGCACCACCTCACCGGCCGTGTTGACGTTTATCGGGCCGGGCTGCGGCAACAGGCTGACATGGGCAGACAGCATCCTGCGCTCCTGTTCGTCCAGAGCTGTTATCTCGTACATATTCTGCACCGGACCGTACCGAACCAGCTGGTCGATGGTTCCGGTCACGGCCCTGTCGGACAGCCCGATTGCCTTGGCCAGACGCACGAACATCTGCTGTTGCGACAGCCGACCGGCGGCAAGGCTGTTCAGGTCGAACCGTGACCGTGCATCCGTCACCTCGACCGAGAACCGCCCGCTGGTCAGCACCACCTCTTCTTGCGTGGCAAGCGCCCATGGCTCTTGAAAGTGATCGGTCTGCGGCGCGGTCTGCATGTCGCGCCGCAAGGCGGTCACCAGCGAGGCTTCGGCGCCCGCGACCAATGCTTCGGACTGCGTCATCGCCGCCGCACGTCGGGTGCGGTCCATCAGGTTTTCCTGCGAGGTGAACATCAGCACGACAATCGCCGCCCCAAGGGCGAGGACCACCAGAACGTTCACCAGAATGACGCCCGCGTCGCGTTTCATCTCGGCACCGGCTGCGGCAGCGTGACCAGACGTTTCAGGGATTGCCCGCTTGCAAGCGTCACCACCATATCGACAGCCACCGCCCCACTTTGCGTGGCACCGGGCCAGCTGTCGCGCCATTCACGTTCAAGATCAAGGACGCGAAACCGCACGTCACTGACCTCTTCGATCAGGGTCTGAGAGAACGCGTTTTCAGCCGCTTTGGGAACAAGCGTCCTGCTTAGGCTCTGATCTTCCAACAGATAACGCTGCACACCCTCTGCGCCCATGCGCCGCACCGTCAGGACATTGTCGGCAAGCGTGACATCCATCGGATCGCTCTGCACCACATCGCGGCCAAAGACCTGCAGCGCGCGGTCCATGCGGGCAAGCTGTTCAAGCCGCCCGTCCGAGCGTTCACGCACCCGCAGGATTGTATCGAGCGTGGTAAAGGATGCGACGCCAACCAGCGCAAAGATCATCAGGGCCACCAGCATCTCGACAAGAGTGATGCCAGCCTCGCGATCGCGCCGCGGTGTCATACCGATGTCGAACCGATCAGCGTTGTTGCGCTGCCGCTGACGCCCAGGATCGCAAGGCCGCGTTCACACTGGCCGCTTTTCTGAAAGCGATATGGCCCCAACACGCCGTCAAAGCCGGCCTCGCGCAAGAGCCCCTTGCGGTCTTGCCGCCCAAGCCTGCCAAGGATGCGGGCCATTTCCACGGCGTCAAAGGCCAGTCCGGCGACCACGCCCGCCTCGTTTCCTCCGGCGTTTTCGACTGCGGTGGCAAAGGCTTCGAACTGGATGGGGTCGGGGGCTGTGAACCAACCACCCTGAAGTGCCGCAATACGGCCCGGCGAAATCGCGGCCCATTGCTCGGAGCCCATCAACTGAATGCCCGCCGCCGAGATCGCAGCGGCCTGTTCCTCGAAGGGGCCGCCGACGACCGGCAAATAGACCGCGTCGGGCAGTTTGCCGCCGTTGACAGCACGCACCGTATCCACAAGCCCGGCGGCGCTTGACGCTGTCACGGCCTGCGGCATATCGATCTGAAAACCTGCTGCTGCGGATCTGGCAGCACTGGCTGAAAGCGCCCCGAACGCACCGGGCGGTACGACAGTCACGATGTTGCGCTTGCCGCGCGATGCCGCAAAGCCAAGCATGGATTTTGCGGACTGTTGCGGCGTGATGCCGAACACGAACAGGTTCGCGCTGGCGATCGAGCTGTCGTTGGACAGCGACACCACCGGAACCTCGCGCCCGACGGCCTGTGCGACAGCGACGCTTTGGCCGGAAAACAGCGGGCCCAGGATCATCTGCGCGCCACCTGCAACCGCAGTTCTGGCGGCGCTTACGGCGGTCGCATCATCGCTGCCCGCATCCACGACCGTTACTTCGGCATTTGCGTTTGTGGGATCGCCCCCAAGACTTGCAGCCGCCAGCATTATCTGACCTATTGAAGCACGAGGACCAGACAGCGGCGCAAGCAAAACGGCCTTGCCAACGGTGCCCGCAGGCGGCAGTTCGTTCTGGTCGCCCAAGGCAAGCCCGCTACACCCAGATAGGCCAAAAAGAGCAGATGACCCACCCAGAGCCATCAACAAGCGCCGACGCGACACCCCGAGCTCGGACTTTTCGCCAGCGTATGTGGCTGCCGGTTTCAACGGTCCTTTTGGCATGTTTTGGTCTCCTGGTTTATGGGGTCGTGTTACTGGTCACCCTGCCTGCATCTACGCTTCGCGACGTTATCGCAATCCCCGAGCAAGTCACAGATTTATATGGCGGCATCTGGGAGGGGCGCGCGGTGCTGCAAGGCGGATATGCGCTTGACTGGAGCACGCAAAGCTGGCCGTTGTTTGCCGCACGCGCCGTCGTGGACTGGACTTTGCAGGGGCCTGATACCTTGCTGACCGGGGTCGCTGTGGTCACGCCGTGGTCTGTCGCCGGCACCGATATCCTGGGGCGCGCGGGGCCGGGGCTGATCGCCCTGGTGCCCGGCGCGGTCTTCAAGAACTGCACCTCGCGCGCCGTGGTCGATGTGCAGGAGCTGTCGTGGCGCAGCAGCGCGGTTGCGGCAGCCGGTGTGGTGTCTTTCGATGCGGGCACCTGCGAGGATTTCCTGGGCCGCACGTCCAGCCTGCCCGCCATGACGCTGGACCTGAGCACCAAGGGCGCCGACGCCCTGGCAGAATTGCGCGACCGGGACGGCAGGCTGGCGCAGGTGACGATTGCCGGAGACCGGCGCGTCATCCTGCGGATCGAGCCCGAAGGCGCCACGCTGGTTCCCGGCATGCCGACGGGCGGGCCGATGGTGGTCGAATACCCATTCTAGTTCACCAGATTGTTCAGGTTTACGATCGGCAACAGGATCGACAGCACCAGCAGCATCACGATCCCGCCCATCAACAGCAAAACTGCGGGCTCGACCAATGCGACCAATGCCGCGACCAGTGCGTTCAGGTCGCGTTCCTGATCGTCGGCGGCGCGGGTCAGCGTATCGCCCAGCACACCCCCCGCCTCGCCGCTTGTCACCATCGCGATCAGCATCGGGGGGAAAACCTGCGTCTCGTCCAGCGCACGCGACAGCGCCATGCCTTCGCGCACACGTGTGGTCGCCTGGGTGACCTTGGCGCGGATGTGCAGGTTTGGCACGGTGCGCGCCGCCGCCGCCAGTGCATCGACCAAAGGCACGCGGCTGACGGTCAGCGTGGCAAGCGTGCCTGCGAATTGCACCGCATTCGATTTCAGCGAAAAACTGCGCGTCAGCGGAAAGCGCACGATAAACCGGTGCCATGACAGCCGGATATTGGGCTGGCGCAGCAGGGCGGCCACGCCTGCGATGATGCCGACGATGCCCCCGATCATCACAAGGCCCCATTGATTGATAAAGCCGCTGACAGCGATCAGGCTGCGCGTCAGCAAGGGCAGCTCGGCCCCGCGCGACGTAAACACCCGCACGATATCGGGCACCACGAATGTCAGCAGCGCGACGATCACCAGCAGCGACACGATGGCAAGGATCGCGGGGTAAAGCAGCGCAAGTTGCACAGTCTGACGGTTCTTGGCCCGCGTCTCCACGAAGCTGGACAGATGCTCCATCACCTGCCCCAGCTGGCCCGATGCCTCGCCCGCCGCGACCGAGGCGCGGTAGAAGTCACCAAAGATCTGCGGATAGTCATCCAGCGCCTGCGCAAAGCTGCGCCCCTCCAGCACCGAAGCGCGCAGGTTCAAAAGCAGCGAGGACACCGCAGGCTTGCTGCTTTGATCGGCCACGGTTTTCAATGCCTGCTCTACCCCGATGCCCGTGCCCACCAGAATGGCAAGCTGCCGTGTCAGCAGGGTCAGTGAACGTCGTGGGATGCGTGTGCGGGTGAACGTCCCAGCACCTTTCGCGCCTTTCGCGCCTGCCTTGCGCAGGGCGGTCGGCTCGACCGACAGCGGCGACAGATTGCGTTTGCGCAATGAACTGCGGGCGGCGGCGGCGCTGCCCGCTTCGATGATCCCCTTGGTGGGTTTCCCCGACGGATCAAGCGCATGATAGGCGAACGCAGGCATCTAGACCTCGGATACCGGGGCTGCGGGCATCGGCAGGGCAGCATCTTCGTGCACAGCGCGGGCAACTTCCTGCGCGGTGGTCAGCCCCAGATGTATCTTGTCCACACCATCGCCCAGAATCCCCGGTGCCCGTTCGCGCACATGCGCCATCAGGGATGCTTCGGAATGCCCTTCATGCAGCATTTTCTCCAGCCTAGGGTCGATTTCGATCACCTCGTAAAGCGGCAAGCGTCCGCGGAAGCCGCTGTTCTGGCAGGTGTCACAGCCCATCCCCTTGGTCACCACGGTGCCTGTCGCGATCTTGCCGGACAAAAGCTCGCTCTCGGCTCGGGTGATTTCGTGATCGCCCAGACAATC
>JAGXHB010000183.1 GCA_024636425.1 Roseobacter sp. | reverse complement strand
GGTGTTGAACCGGCGGGATATTCGTGCAGATGACTGTCTGAATTGGCAAATGGTCGGGCGCGAACCGGGTGGCCAAATGGATGCGGATGTCGTTCTCACGCATCATGCATTGGTCTTGCCTGACGGTCGGCAGGTCGAAATCCGCCGTAGCTTGTCGCTGGTCGATGACATCTTTCCAAACCTGCAAATGGGATCGGAAGTGCCCGGTGACTGGACCCATATAAATTCAGGGCTCTTTCGTCACGACATGTTTGCGCTGCATGGCGGGTTTGAGGATTGTATCGAAGAAGATCGCGAATTTCGCAATCGTCTGATCCTGAATGGCGCGGTCGTCTGGGTGATCCCTGAACTTCTGCTGACCAAAATTGAAACCGCTGACAGTCTGACCCAGTCTGCGGTGTCGGATTACGACAGTGCGCAGCGGCGCGGCGACCGCCAACTGGTTTGGGCCAAGGTCGCGGAATGGCGGCGCACCGGCATGGTCAGCCCGGTGCCGGTCGATCTGCCCGATTTGGCCATCAGCTTTGTCAGCAACCCGGGTGCCCTGTCGCGCCGGCAGATGCCAATGTCCGATGAGACGTCACAGGCCGTTGCCCGCATCCTGTCTTGTCATTCACTTCCCCATCAGGGGAGGGCCGCAGAATGAGGCTGTTCCGCCCGACGATCGGCATCGTGGATCCGTGTAGCCCCGCATCTTACGGTCTGGGCATCTGCCCGACCCAGCCCTTGGGCGGAACAGAGGCGACCGTGCTGAAAATCACTGATGCCTTGCAGGATGACTTCCGGTTTCAGTTGTTTCAGGCCAAGGCGAAAGCATGCGGCGGCCCCGAAACCTGTGCAGTGCAGCCGCTGGAGAATGCATTTAAGGACAGTCCTTGTCAGGTGTTTCTGGTAATCAATTCGTGGAAGGTTGCTTGCCGGCTGCGGCGCTTTCACCCTGATGTTCCGATCTCTGTCTGGCTTCATGTTCACCCCGGTCGGCACAACCGGCATATGGGACGAGCGCTGGCAGAAGCGAATATAAACGTCATCTGCGTCTCGCAAAGCCACGCGCAACAGCTTGAGGCGTTCCTGTCGTCTGGGGCGTTACCCAGCATCGGGCATATCTGGAACCCGATTGCCGACGACCTGACCGCTGACGAAACCCCACGCGACCCGAACCGCCTGTTGTTCAGCAGTTCGCCCCACAAGGGTCTTGCGCAAGTTCTGCGACAGTTCGAAGCCCTGCGTGAAAGACTACCCGACCTGACGCTTGAGGTTGCGGACCCCGGCTATCTTCCTTGGGACGTTGGCAGGATTCCGGACGGTGTCTGGCTGCGAGGGTCGTTGCCGCATGACCGGCTGATCGCCCGGATGCGTCGGTCGCTCTGTCTGTTCTTCCCGCAAAGCAGCTTTGCCGAAACCTTTGGTCTGGTAATCGCCGAGGCGAATGCGGTAGGCACGCCGGTTTTGGTGCAAAAGGGGCTGGGTGCAAATGACGAGGTGGTCTGCGGGGCGGATCAACTGATCGACGGCACCGATCTGGACCAACTGGAAAGCCGGATACGCCAATGGCAATCCCAGTTTCCGACGGTCACCACCCATCCGGAATTCAGGCTTTGCAATGTTGCGCAGATATGGCGGCAAAAGCTGCTGGAAATGGTCGGACCAAAGCCGTTGCGCAGCGGGGGTTCAGATCTTTACCAAAATGCGGGTGAAAGCCCTCGCCTCTCTTCTTCAGCGGCAAGGCTTTCGGGATGACAACATGAATACGCTTCTCCCGACTGTCGCCTTGCTGGACACACTCCGCACCAATGCAGCCTTGGAAGACGAGGGCGCTTGTATTGGACCGTCCATCAGTTTGCTCAGACACGCAGGGCACTTGAGGGACAGCGGCAACGCGAGCCCGCGGACGACCGCGCGATGTCTCGCCAAGGTCGCCAGCGTCAATCTATCTGTCGCTCGTCTGCTCGAGGGGCATGTCAACGCGCTGCGCCTGATCGAACTACTCGGCACCGAGAATCAAAGGCGCGAGGTAAACGCGACCTTGGAACAGGACGCATTTTTGGGGGTCTGGGGTGCTGACGGTGCCGATCCGCTGCGGCTTGATACAGAGACCGGCACTTTGTGTGGATCTAAAATCTACTCCTCCGGCTTGGGCACGGTTACGCATGCGCTGGTGTCAGTCGATGTGGCATCTACAACGCAGCTTGGATTGGTGAATGTCCGTGAAACCTGTCGTCAGGACAGCGACAGGTGGTCCATGTCCGGAATGCGGGCGACCCGATCCGGCGCGTTTGAGTTCACCGGGATCAGCAGCGACGCGGTGATGTGGATTGGCCCGCCCGACAGCTACATGACGGAGCCCACGTTCATCGGTGGTGTCTGGCGGATCGCCGCGCTGCAACTCGGCGCGACAATAGGGCTTGTCGAAACGGTCTCGGGGCAGTTGGCCGACATGGGCCGGCTGGACGCCGAGGCGCAGTTGATCCGTTTGACCCCGCTTGTCATGCGCGCCCTTGCTGCAGAGGAACTGACGCGGCGCGCGGCCGAGTTCGCAGAAAGCGATGCGGCACGCAAAACCCCTGAACGTGCGGTTGCCCTGTCCGCCTCAGCAAGGCTCTTGACTGAAGAAATCGGTCTTCAGGCAATCACGGCATCGGAGCAAAGCCTTGGCCTGATCCATTTCGACAAGACCAGTCAAAGCGGTCGGATGGCGCGTGATCTTGCGGTTTACCTGAGGCAAGCCGCACGCGATGCGTTGCTTCTACGTGTGGGGAAGCATGTTTTTGAGGCCCAAACCCTTTGGGATGTCATGCCATGATGGGGGATCTTTTTACAGCCCGCACGAGCCAAGCGGCAAAGGATCTGCTTGGGGCCAATCCCATCGTTGTTCTCGCGCCGCATCCTGACGATGAAACGCTAGGCTGCGGTGGTCTTCTTGCGACGGCGTTCCAAACGGCGGGCGCGCATGTCGTCTGTATGACCGACGGGTCCGCGTCCCATCCTGGCTCTGTGCAATGGCCTTCCGACAGGCTCGCCATACTGCGCGACCAAGAGCTTGTCGAAGCCATAGAACGGTTGGGTGGTCGTGAGGGTGACATGACGTGGCTGGGCTATCCTGACGGCGAGCTGCGCAACTATGACCCGCATCCTATCGCCGAAAGGATTGCCACAATCTGCAGAGAGCTCGGCGCAGACCGTCTGTTTTCTGCCTCTCCGGTTGATCACCATGCCGATCACAAGGCGACGGCTGATATTGCGCGTCGCGTCGCTGCGCTTTGCCCATCGCTCCGCCTGTTTTTCTATCCCGTCTGGGCCCGTTGGGACGAGCCGGATTTCAAGGCGCTGCATGGGGACTGGCCGCTGGTGCATTTTGAAACGGCGCGCCATTGCCAAAGAAAGGCTGATGCTCTCAACGCGCATCAAAGTCAACTCGGCCAAGTCGTGCTGGATGCGCCGTCAGGCTTTTGTCTGGAGCAGGAGATGATCCGCCGTTTTTGCGAAGAAGACGAAATCTACTTTGAGGTGCAGCAATGTCCGTGACCCTGAACGAGCTGGAGAAGAAGTATCTGGAAACCGCCGATCCCTGGGGGTTTCACACCAGCGCCTACGAACAGGAAAAATTCAGTGCGACCCGCGACGCGCTTGGGCGAGAACGATATGCCTCCGCGGTCGAGTTCGGGTGCGGAAACGGCGCACTGGCTGAGCGTCTTGCGCCACTCTGTAACAGCTATGTTGGCATTGACGGTGTCGAGCGTGCGGTTCTTGCGGCACGTCAGGCGGTGCCAGATGCGCGTTTCATTCACAAAATGTTCCCCTGCAGCCTTCCTGACGGGGATCATGACCTCATCATCCTTTCCGAAATTCTTTACTTTCTGGATGAGGCGGACATCGACACGCTTGCCGCACAAATCTGGCGGCGGTGGCCGCACGCCGAAATTATCTGTGTCACCTACCTGGGCGAGACCGGACACATCTTGCAGGGCGAAGACGCCTTGCAAGTCTTCATTCAGTCGCTCGGGCCGACCTTCGCTTTCACAAACATCAAAACAACGCCGGACTACCGGATCGACCGCCGTCTGGGGCAGGAGGAAAACCGATGAAAGATGCATTCACAACCGCTGTGATCATTCCGGCACGCAACGAGGAAAGGCGCATTGTGACTTGCCTCTCTGCGTTGGCTCCGCAAATTGATCAGGGGGTTCTTGTGGTGGTTGTCGCCAATAACTGCACCGATCAAACGGTGCGTCTTGCTCAAGGTATCATTCCTCGTGGCAGGTTCGAGCTTCTGGATTGCACATTGCCCCCCTCTCAGGGGGTGGGTGAAGCCCGGCAACGCGGATGCGTTCATGCAATGACAAACTATCCAGACATTCAGATTTTGATGACCACGGACGCGGATTGCGTCGTGACACCCGATTGGATCGCAAGGAACTGCAATCACCTGTCAGAGGTCGATGTCGTTTGCGGTGGCATAGACCCGATTCCGTCCGAAACGGCGATCCTGTCGCATATGCCCTCGACCGAAGGGATGAACGAAGCCATTTACCGCGATTTGGTGATCCTGTTCTACAGTCTGATTTCTCCTGAAAGCTACAACCCATATCCCCATCATGGCGAGGCGGCGGGTGCCAGTCTCGCCTGTCGGGCGTCGGTCTGGCAATCGATCGGTGGGTTTGCGGATCTGCGAAGGGGAGAAGACCGCGATTTCATCCGACGGGTGCGCAACGCGGGGTTCCGTGTGCGTCACGCCGACGATGTCCGGATCCATGCATCATGCCGTTTGCAAGGACGGGCAGCGGGTGGCATGGCTGATGCTTTGCGACAGCGTCTGGCGGGCGTGAACTATCTTGTAGACGAAGCGCTTCCGCCTGTTGCCGATCTGATTGAAGGTGCAAAGGGCGGACGGTTGGCGTCGTGGCCGCCGGACACGCCTGATACGAAGCGGCTGCGCCCCGCTGACTTGCCGCACGAAATCAAGCGGCTTCAACATCTGATCGAACGGATCAAGGCAGCCCGCGATGCGCTGGATAAAACTGCCGGGATCAAGAAAGACGCGATGGTCCAGACTGAAGGCGCTGCTCCACAGGTATCTGAGATACGATAAGATAGGCATAAATTGCGGGACCCGCCGGTTAGCTCAGACTTCGTTGGCCCAGCTTTGCAGCCTCTCGATCACATCGTTCGTCAGAGACTGCATGCTTTTTTGCTGTTCAAGGGCGGGGCAGGGCGTCTGCATCCGTTCTTCCATATCAGCCATACGGAAGGTGTTGGGTGCTTTCAGGTGCTGCAGTTCTTCCCAAGTGACCGGCACTGCCACGGGGGCACCTTTGCGTGCGCGCAGCGCATAGGGTGCTATGGCGGTCGCGCCACGTTCGTTGCGCAGCCAATCGATGAATATTCGACCTTCGCGCTTTTTCTTTGACATCGTGGCGGTATAGCGGTCGGGCCATTTGTCTGCCATGACATGGGCAAAGGTCTTTGCGAAAAGTTTGACCGTCTCCCATCCGCGCGACCGGCGCAGCGGCATCCAGACATGCACCCCCTTGCCCCCGGTCACGATCGCACCAGCCTTCAGGCCAAGCCGGTCGAGAGTATCACGGACATCAAAGGCTGCGTCGCATACATCGCTCCAGTCCAGCGCTTCGTCAGGGTCGAGATCGAACACCAGCCGGTCGGGCCGGTCCAGACGGTCGGTGCGCGCACCCCAGATATGGAACTCGATTGTCCCCATTTGCGCCGCAGAAACCAGGCTTTGGGGTCGGGTGCCATAGAGATAGTCC
>JAGXHB010000025.1 GCA_024636425.1 Roseobacter sp. | reverse complement strand
GCGGTCGCGGTCGTCCTTGCTGATCCTGATGATCAACTGGCCATCCTTGACCACCTTCTTCTTGGCTTTCTTCTTGTCGGACATGACATACCCTCCGGGTGACACAGCCTTGTTACTCCATATGATATACTTTGTATATACGTTTTTCATGCACGGGTTCGAACAGCCCCTTGAGGAACTCATCCGGATTGCCAATGCACCGAAAGCGACGGCATGTTACACCGCGCGAAACGAGGAGTTTGACGGACACCAATATGAGAGACAAAGCCGCCTGGATCGGAATCGACTGGTCCGCCACGCCGCCGCAGATCAGCATCGCCGACATATCGGGGAGCGCCCTTCCCTTGCCAGACCTCGTCCTGACCGGTCTGGACGACTTGGGGGCCGCACTTGCCGGTCAGCTGCCCAACGAACTGATCCCGCCGGTTTTCTGCGCTGGTTTGCCCCTGCTCCCCGCCACCACCCTGCGGCCTGTGCCTGCGATGCCGATGGAGGGGCTGCTGCGCTTGCAGTCGGACGACCCGCAGCTTGCGCTCTATGCCATACCGGGGTTGTGCCAGCGCCAGCCCGCTGACCTGAGCCAGGGGGCCGAAACCGTCATCGCGGGCTATTTGGACACGCACCCCGATTTCGACGGGATCTTGTGCTGCGTCGGGGCGCGGGCGCATTGGGCGCACATCAGCGCCCGCGAAGTCGTCAGCTTTCAAAGCAGCCGGACGCCGGACCTGCTGGGTCACCTTGCACAAGACACTGGCCCCGTAGACCAGCCAGCCTTTCTAGGGGCCATTGACGACATAATGGCACGCCCGCAGATCCTTGCCACCGCCCTGTCGCGGATTGATGCAGAGCGCGCGCTCAACAGCATGCAGAACGCAGCGGCAGAGGGGCGGCTTGCAGGTCTGCTGATCGGTCTGGAACTTGCTGCGACGCGCCCTTACTGGCTAGGGCAACGGGTGGTCGTGCTGGCGGATGGCACCCTCGGCGAACACTATCTGGCGGCCTTGCAGGCGCAAGGGGCCGACGCCGCCCTGCACGGCAGGCAAGAGGCCCTGCACGCCGGTTTCCACCTTGCATGGCAACGCTTGCCAAAGGGGTGAAACGCCAAACGCGCCGCCCGTTGCCGGGCGGCGCGTTGATATTACAAGGATCCGGTTGCTCAGCTCAGGCGGCTGACAACAATGGTCACTTCAGGCTTCTTGCCGATTTCGTCATTGGCAGACTGGCGCACGATGCGTTTCAGCCCCTCGTGCAGCTTGTCATCATCGCGCAAGGTCTTGTCATTGGCGCGGCCCAGAAACTGGCCCAGATCCGCTTCCAGCACCTCGACCAGCGACGTGCTGGACCGGCCCTGCTCGGGCAAGCCCATCGCATCGACCCAAGGATCGCCAAGCGGCTCGTCATTTTCGTCCAGAATCACGGTCACTGTAACATGGCCGTTCAGCGCCATGCGGATACGGTCGCGCACGACCCCGTCCATCGCCCCGATCTGAGTGCTGCCATCCAGATAGGTCCGCCCGCTATCGACATACTCGACAACCTTCGGCACGTTGCCCGACAAGTCGATCATCATCCCGTTGACGGCCAGAACACCTTTGATCCCCTTGGCGTCAGCGATCTTGACATGCTCGCGCAAGTGGCGATGTTCGCCGTGCATCGGGATCAGGATCTGCGGCTTGACCACGTCATGCAGCGTTTCAAGATCAGGCCGGTTCGCGTGGCCCGACACATGGTAAAGCCCCGAGCTGTCGTCCACGATATCGACGCCCATCTCGGAGAACTGGTTCATGACCTTGATCACGCCGCGTTCATTGCCGGGGATCGTCTTGGAAGAGAACAGGAACATGTCCCCTTCCTTCATCTCGAGACCCATATACTTGCCACGCGCCAGCTGAGCAGACGCCGCACGGCGCTCCCCCTGCGAGCCTGTGACCAGCAACATCAGGTTTTCGCGCGGCACACCGCGGGCATCTTCCGGGCTGATGACAGGCGGGAAATCCTTCATCACGCCGGTTTCCATCGCTGCTTCCACCATCCGCTTCATCGCGCGCCCCAGCAGAACGATCGACCGCCCTGCCCGTTCGCCCGCTTCGGCAAGTGTTTTCACCCGCGATACGTTGGACGCAAAGGTTGTCGCAACGACCATGCCTTCCGCCCGCCGCAGAAGGTTTTCAACCTCCGGACCGACTGTCGCTTCCGACCGGCCGGCGTGCTGTGAAAACACATTCGTGCTGTCACAGATCAGCGCCTTGACGCCGCCCTTGGACACATCTGCCCAAAGCGCCGGGTCAAACGCCTCGCCCACACCGGGCGTCAGGTCGATCTTGAAGTCGCCCGAATGGATCAGACGGTCGCCCGCCACATCAATCACAAGCGAGGACGCTTCGGGGATCGAATGCGAGATCGGCAGAAAGCCTACCGTGAACGGCCCCACGGTGATCTGCGCCGGCCATTTTTCCATGATCGTGATCGCATCGGCGGGATGATTGTATTCATCCATCTTGCGCTTGGCGATATTGGCCGTGAACTTCCGGCAATAGATCGGCGCGCGCAGCCGGTCGTAGGTGTGTGCGACAGCACCGACATGGTCTTCATGCGCGTGGGTCACAAAAATCGCCTCGATCCGGTCGCGGCGTTCTTCCAGCCAGGCGATGTCGGGGATAATCAGATCCACGCCGGGGCTGCTGTCCATATCGGGAAAGGCCACGCCCAGGTCGACGACGATCAGTCGTTCCTTGCCCGGTGCGCCATAGCCGTAAACATAGGCGTTCATGCCTATTTCACCCGCCCCCCCAAGGGGCAGGTAGATCAATCTTTCGGTGCTCATATGATTAAGCGGTGTCCTTGTTATGGTTATAAATCACGGTCAAACCGTGCATTGTCAGATCATCTTGGTAGGCATCGAACAGATCTACTGTCTGCTGAAACAACGGGGCAAGCCCGCCGGTGGCGATCACGCGCATCTCGCGCTCACGCTCCGCCTTTATACGGGCACATATCTCACGGACGAGGCCAACATAACCCCAAAAAATACCGGACTGGATACAAGCGACGGTATTTGTGCCAATCACCGCCTGCGGTTTGGAAATATCGACATGCGGCAGGGCAGCGGCGGCATTGTGCAGCGCCTCGAGGCTCAGGTTCACGCCGGGCGCAATGACCCCACCGATATAGGCCCCGTCGCTGGCCACCACATCGAAAGTCGTGGCCGTTCCGAAATCCACTACGATCAGGTCACCGCCAAAAAGATCAAACCCTGCCGCCGTGTTCACCAGCCGGTCCGGGCCCACGGCTGTGCCTGCGTCGACGCGCACATCGATCGGCAGCCTGCACTCCGGCTTGCCCACGACAATGGGGCGCGTGTGGAAATAACGGTCGGACAAAACCCGCAGGTTGAAGACCACGCGGGGCACGGTGGAGCTGATAATGACGTCCGTGATGTCAGCTTCGACCTTCTGGAACTTCATCAATGTGCTCAGCCAGACATAATACTGGTCCGCGGTGCGCTGCCATTCCGTCGACGTGCGCCAGGTGCCGATAAACTGCGTCCCGTCCCAAATCGAGAAAACCGTATTCGTGTTGCCGCAATCAATCGCCAAAAGCATCGAACGGCCCTCCCAGACCTTTAGAAAAATACGTCCGCAGCGGTGACCGCCACGCGCCCTTTGGCCGTGCGCAGGATCAGACTGCCGTGCTCGTCCACATCCTCAAAGATTCCGCGGGTTTCCGCATGCGTGGTGCGCGCAACAATCTCCTCGCCCAAGCGTGCTGCGTGGGCAAGCCAGGCGGTCCGTATCGGCGCAAAACCGTAGGTGCGAAACTGTGTCTCGAGCGTCGCATATTCGGCCGCTAGCGCATCCAGAAACGCTGACGGCGACACGGTGATCCCCGTTTCGCCCACCAGCGACACAGGACGCAGCGCGCCCGGCTCAACCTGATCGGCCCCCGGCGCATGGGCAAGGTTCACGCCAATGCCCACGGCCAGATGGTCACCGATCGTTTCCAGCAAAATACCCGCAACCTTGCCATCGTTCAGGAGCACATCATTGGGCCATTTGAGCGCAAACGCCCCTTCCCCGCGTGTCACCGCGACAAAGACGCGGCGCAGGGCAAGCGATGCGACGAAGCTGCGCAACGCTGCCACCGCAGGCGCGTCCACGCGCCGCATCATCAATGTACCGGCAAAGTTACCCTTGGGCGTGGCCCAGACCCGTCCGCGCCGGCCCCGGGCCGCCGTCTGCTCTTCTGACAGGATCCACAGCGGTTCTGTCAGCTCGGACGCACGGCGGGCTGCTTCGCTCAAGGTGCTGTCGATCGTCTCGAACACGACGCGGCCATAGCCTTCCGGCCACGACGCGCCCTGCTTCTGTGGCTTGAAAATATCCCCGCCGGAGGCTCCCGCGCTCACGGGCCCCACCACCGGATCAGTTGACCAGCGTCGCTGCTGCCGCTAGGGCCGCACCTTCGACGCCGAACATGTTCGCAACTCCGACAACCATGATCGCGGCTGACGCAACAAGGAACGCCGTCAGCAAACCGTTTTTGCCCCCGTCCAGACGCTCATCACCCTCGGCCCCGAAATACATCAGAAACACGATGCGCAGGTAGTAATAGGCACCGATAGCCGATGCCACCGCACTGGCCGCCACCAGCCACACAAGACCCGCGTCAACGCCAGCCTGCCAGACGCCAAACTTGGCGAAGAAACCCAGCATCGGCGGTACACCGGCAAGCGAGAACAACAGGACCAGCATCGCCAGTGCCTTGCCGGGCGCGCGCTTGGAATACATGTTCAGGGCCGAAATATCCGTAACGGGCTGGCCGTCTTTCTCCATGCTCAGGATAAAGGCGAATGTTCCGATGTTCATGGTGACGTAGATCGCCATATAGACCAGCATCGCCTTCACGCCGAGCTGCGTACCAGCCGCAAGGCCGATCAGGGCATAGCCCATATGCGCAATGGAGGAATAGGCCATCAGACGCTTGATATTGGTCTGGCCGATGGCGGCGATACCACCCAGAAACATCGACAGAACAGACAACAGCGCGACGATCTGGCTCCAGTCGGCGACGGCGTTGCCGAAGGCATCATGCAGCACGCGGGCGAACAAGGCCATCGCCGCCACCTTGGGCGCTGTCGCGAAAAAAGCGGTCACGGGGGTTGGCGCACCTTCGTAAACATCGGGTGTCCACATGTGAAACGGCACAGCCGAGACCTTGAACGCCAGACCTGAGATCAGGAACACGATCCCGAACAAAAGCCCCACAGATGTCTGCCCGCTCTGCGCGACCGTGATGATACCCGCAAATTGCGTCGTTCCCGCATAGCCATAGACCAGCGATGCCCCATAGAGCAGCAAGCCCGACGACAGCGCACCCAGAACGAAGTACTTCAGGCCCGCTTCGGTCGATTTCACACTGTCGCGGCGCAGCGATGCCACAACGTAAAGCGCCAGCGACTGCAGTTCGAGGCCCATGTAAAGCGACATCAGATCGCCCGCGCTGACCATCATCATCATGCCAACCACGCTCAGCGCGACGAGAACAGGGTATTCAAACCGCAAGAGCCCGCGGGTCTTCATGTAGTTTACGGACATCATCAGTACCGCCGCAGCGCTCAGCAGGATGGTCACCTTGGCGAAACGGGCAAAGCCGTCCTCGATAAACAATCCGTTAAAGGCGATGCGCGTCGTCCCCGTGCCGGTCATCCCGATCCAGATCGCCAGCAGCAGCATGACCCCTGCCGTGACCCAGACCAGCAAGCTGGCGGCAGAATCCTTGGTTGTGTAGACTGCCAGCAGCAAGGCGAAGATCGCATAAAGCGACAGGATCACTTCGGGTAGGATGACATTCAGATCAGCGGCAATCATCGCGCAGTCCTTTATTCTGAGGCCGTCTGGACTGCGGCATCCGCCGCCTCCAGGGCCGTATCATAGCTTGCAACAAGGGCGTTCACCGAGGGACCGATCATATCGAGCACAAGTGCGGGGTAGACCCCCAGCAGCAGCGTCATCGCAACCAATGGCGCAAAGATCCAGCGTTCGCGACGCGACATATCGGTGATCGTGCGCAGGCTTTCCTTGATCAGCTCGCCCATCACGACGCGGCGATACAGCCACAGCGCATAAGCCGCCGAGAAGATCACGCCGGACGTGGCCACAACCGCCACCCAGGTATTGACCTGAAAGATCGCCACCAGCGTCAGGAATTCGCCGACAAATCCGGACGTGCCCGGCAGGCCGACATTGGCCATGGTGAAGAACATGAAGACCAGCGCATAGGCGGGCATCCGGTTGACCAGACCGCCATAGGCGTCGATCTCGCGGGTGTGCATGCGGTCATAGATCACCCCGACACACAGGAACAACGCGGCCGAGATGAAGCCGTGGCTGACCATCTGAAAGATCGCACCGTCAAGACCTTGCTGGTTGAAGGTAAAGATACCCATTGTGACGAAACCCATATGCGCGACGGATGAATAGGCAATCAGCTTCTTCATATCTTCCTGCACCAGCGCCACCAGCGAGGTATAGACAATCGCGATCGCGGACATCCACAGAACCAAGGGTGCAAGAACATCGGACCCGACGGGGAACATTGGCACCGAAAAGCGCAGGAAGCCGTAGCCCCCCATCTTGAGCAGGATCGCCGCAAGAACGACCGACCCTGCCGTCGGGGCCTGGACGTGCGCATCGGGCAACCATGTGTGGACCGGCCACATCGGCATTTTCACCGCAAAGCTCGCAAAGAACGCGAGGAACATCATCGTCTGTAGGCCGCCCACAACCGTGATCCCGGCGATGGAGAATGTCTCGGACGCGAAGGTGTGGGTCAGAAGGCTGACTTCGCAGCCGCCGATGCAGGTTGTCCCCGCGTCCGCATACATCGCCACCATCGCGACCAGCATCAGAACAGAGCCAAGGAACGTGTAGAGAAAGAACTTGAAACTTGCGTAGATCCGGTCCTTGCCGCCCCAGATGCCGATGATCAGGAACATCGGGATCAGACCCGCTTCGAAGAACAGGTAGAACAGCACCATATCCAGCGCCATGAACACGCCAAGCATCAGCGTTTCGAGCAGCAGGAACGCGATCATGTATTCCTTGACGCGCGACGACACATTCCAGCTTGCGGCGATCACCAGCGGCATCATGAACGTGGTCAGCATCACAAACAGGATCGAGATGCCATCCACACCCATGCGGTAATTCAGACCGAGGATCCAGGTTGCTTCGTCGACGAACTGAAAGTCGGTATTGCTGGGATCGAATTCGAACAGGATGAACAGCGAGATCAGGAATGTGACGCTTGTCGTGATAAATGCCAGCCATTTGGCGTTGCGATCCGCAGCAGCATCCTCTCCGCGCAGGAAAATCGCAAGGATCAGCGCCGCGAAACTGGGCATGAAGGTAATGATGGAAAGCAAGTGGTGGTCCATTAGTTCGCCCCTCCGCTCATCGTCATCCAAGTGACCAGAACCGCGATTCCGATCACCATGGCGAAGGCATAGGTAAAGATGTAGCCGGACTGCGCACGCCCGGCGAGGCGTGTCAGGAAGGGGATGATGCCCATGGCAACGCCGTTGAGCGTGCCGTCAATCACGTTGCCGTCGCCGCGCTTCCAAAAGAAACGGCCAATGGCAGACGCGGGCTTGACGAAAATCACGTTATAAAGCTCGTCAAAATACCATTTGTTCAGCAAGAACAGATACAGCGGGCGCTGGTTTGCCGCCAGACGGCCAGGCAATGTCGGGTTCCAGACATAGAACCATAGCGCCATCAGCAGACCAAGCGACATCGCGATGAAAGGGCTGACCTTGACCCAGGCCGGTGCGGCGTGAGCATCGTCAAGAACCGTATTCTCGGGGCCGATATACAAGGCACCCTCACCCGGCTGGCCTGCAAAGCTGGGGCCATGATGCGCGCCGTCTTCGCCATGGTCACCCTCGGCAGCGTCATGCGCTTCTTCGGCGCCTATCACGCGCGTGTCGCCGCCGGCCGCCATTTCAGCCATGGGAATGCCGTAAAACTCGCCAATATCCTCGGCATGGCCGAAAAAGCTGTTGTACCAGACCATACCTGAAAACACAGCGCCCAACGCCAGCACACCCAAAGGCACCAACATGACCATCGGGCTTTCGTGCGCGTGTTCATGCGTATGCTTGTCGCCGCGCGGTTTGCCGAAGAACGTGAGGAACATCAGCCGCCAGCTGTAGAAACTGGTGAATGCAGCAGCGATGACCAGAAGCCAGAAGCCGTACATGGACCCGCCGCCCCAGGCGCTCTCGATGATCGCATCCTTGGAGAGGAAACCCGCAAAACCGATATGTGTCAGCGGAATACCGACGCCGGTGATCGCGAGCGTACCGATCATCATGGCCCAAAAGGTATAGGGGATCTTTTTGCGCAGACCGCCATAGTTGGTCATATCCTGCTCGTGATGCATCGCATGGATGACCGACCCCGCGCCCAGAAACAGCATCGCCTTGAAGAACGCGTGCGTCAGCAGGTGGAACATCGCCGCCGAATACATGCCGACGCCAGCCGCCACGAACATATAGCCAAGCTGCGACATGGTCGAATAGGCGATCACACGTTTGATGTCGGTCTGAACGAGGCCGATGGTGGCCGCGACGAAAGCAGTGGTCGCCCCCAGCACGGTGACAAAGGCCATCGCTTCGGGTGCAAACTCCATCAGCGGGGACATCCGGCACACAAGGAAAACACCCGCCGTGACCATCGTCGCCGCGTGGATCAATGCGGAAACGGGTGTGGGGCCTTCCATCGCATCGGGCAACCAGGTGTGGAGGAAAAGCTGCGCAGATTTACCCATCGCGCCGATGAACAATAGAAACGCAATCAGGTTGGCGGCGTTCCAGTCCGCCCAAAGAAACGTGAGCGTGGTGTCGGCAAGGTCGGGAGCGGCGGCAAAAATATCATCAAAGCGGATCGAATCTGTCAGATAGAACAGAGCAAAGATGCCAAGCGCAAAGCCGAAATCGCCAACGCGGTTGACCACGAAAGCCTTGATGGCTGCAGCATTGGCAGAAGGCTTTTTGTAATAGAACCCGATCAGCAGGTAAGACGCGACGCCCACCCCTTCCCAGCCAAAGAACATCTGCACAAGGTTGTCCGCCGTCACCAGCATCAGCATCGCAAAGGTAAAGAACGACAGATACGCAAAGAAGCGGGCACGGTAGTGTTCCCCGTCTTTGAAGTTGTCGTCATGCGCCATGTAGCCGAAGGAATAAAGGTGAACGAGGCTGGAGACCGTGGTGATCACGATCAGCATGATCGCGGTCAGCCGGTCCATGCGGATCGCCCAGTCCGTGGACAGGCTGCCGCTTCCGATCCAGCGCAGGATCTGAATATTCTCGGTCACACCGTCAAAGGTCAGGAAAACAATCCAGCTCAGGATCGCGGCAAGAAAAAGCATCCCTGTGGCGAACCACTGAGCGGGTTTCTCGCCGATGATCTTCCACCCGAACCCGGTGATCAAGGCACCAACAAGTGGCGCGAAAAGAATGATCGTTTCCATGATCCTAGCCCTTCATCACGTTGACATCTTCGACCGCAATCGTGCCCCGATTGCGGAAGAAGCAGACAAGAATGGCCAGACCGATGGCCGCTTCGGCGGCGGCGACCGTCAGAACGAACAGCGTGAAAACCTGCCCGACCATGTCATTCAAGTAGTGAGCAAAGGCCACGAAATTGATGTTCACCGCAAGCAGCATCAGCTCGATCGACATCAGCATGATGATGATGTTCTTGCGGTTCAGAAAAAGCCCGAAGATGCCAATGACGAACAGCGTTGCCGCTACTGTCAGGTAATGTTCAATTCCGATCATGAAGTCCCTCGGTTCTTTCGGCCCGTTTCAGGCGTTCTTTAGTCCTTGGCGTCCGGGGTTTCCACCCCGATCAGGCCGCTTTCAAAAGATACTGTAGCCGCCAAGGACGACGATCAGCACGACCACCAAAACCACGATTGTATTACGCGACATCCGCTTATTCCTTATGCAGCAACGACCTAAAGGCCCTGCCCCGGTTTCACATCATTCAGCTTCATCGCAAGTTTCGGGTCGCGCATCATCTGCGCGACGACATTCTGGCGCTTCACATCCGACCGGTGGCGCAGCGTCAGCACGATCGCTCCGATCATGGCCACCAGCAGGATCAGACCGGCCAGCTGAAACAGCAGAAAATACTGATCATACAGGATCAGACCCAATGCGGCGGTGTTCTGTACATTGTCATCGACAACCTGCGCCCGCAGCCCTTCGGCGGCGACATTCGCGTCCCAGGCACCGAAAGCCATCACGAACTGCATCAGGATAACCAGCCCGATCAGCAGTGCCAGCGGCATATAGCGCGCCATCTCGGCCTTCAATTCGGCAAAGTCGACGTCCAGCATCATCACAACAAACAGGAACAGGACTGCCACCGCACCGACATAGACGATCACCAGAAGCATGGCGACAAATTCGGCATTCAGCATCACGAACAGGCCCGCAGCGCTCAGGAACGCGAGGATCAGCCAAAGCACGGAGTGCACCGGATTGCGGCTGATCACGGTGAACAACCCGCCTGCGATCACACTGATCGCGAAGAGGTAAAATGCAAAAACGCTCATGCGTCACCTTCCTTGTCGGCTTCTCTATCGGCAAAGACGGTCTGCGCGATCTCCATTGCACGGGTCATTGCAGGAATACCTGCGAAAACCGCCATCTGTCCTATCGTTTCGACTACTTGTTGCTTGTGCGCGCCCGCTTCGATTGCGTGCTTGATTGCCTGACGCAAGGCCACATCACTTTGCGCACCTTGCATGGTCAGCCCTGCGATTGTCAGCAAAAGCCGCGTCTTGGCGTCAAGCCCGTCAGGGTTCATCTTGTTGCCGAACATCAGCTCCATCATGTCCTTGGGCATCGTGCCCATCATCGCCTCGAATCCCTTGGGCGAAAACGCGTCCATGGCCGGAAAGGTCTTGGCCATTTCCTGCATCTGACGCATCATTTCTTCAAAGGGGTTGGGCGTGCCGGTCATCTGTAAGGGGCGTCCATTTCGAGGTTACGGGCAATTTCGGCTTCCCAACGGTCGCCGTTCTCAAGCAGCTTGGCTTTGTCGTAGTACAGTTCCTCACGGGTTTCCGTGCTGAATTCGAAGTTCGGTCCTTCGACAATCGCATCCACGGGACAGGCCTCCTGACAGAAACCGCAGTAGATGCATTTAGTCATGTCGATGTCGTAGCGTGTCGTGCGGCGGCTGCCGTCGGCACGGGGTTCCGCGTCGATCGTGATCGCCTGCGCCGGGCAGACCGCTTCGCACAGCTTGCACGCGATGCAGCGTTCTTCACCATTGGGATACCGGCGCAGCGCATGTTCGCCGCGGAAACGGGGGGACAGCGGACCTTTTTCATGGGGATAGTTTAGCGTCGCCTTGGGGGCGAAGAAATATTTGAACCCCAGCTTCAGCCCTTGGTAAAAATCCTGCAGCAGAAAATACTTGGCGTGTCTTGTGTAGTCGATACTAGCCATATCAGCCTCCCATGCCCCAGCGGGCATATGCCCCCCAGAACCAATCGAATTTTGCCGCAAAGGCCACGAACACAACCCAGACAAGGCTGAACGGCAGGAACACTTTCCATCCCAGACGCATCAGCTGGTCGTAGCGGTAGCGCGGCGTGATCGCCTTGACCATCGCGAACATGAAAAAGAAGATTGCCATCTTGCCGACCATCCACAGCACACCATCAGGCAGGCCGGGGATCGGGGACAGCCAGCCGCCAAAGAACATCAGCGACATCAGCGCGCACATCAGGAAGATCGCGATATACTCCCCCGCCATGAACAGCAGGAAAGGCGTCGCGGAATATTCGACCTGATAGCCGGCGACCAGTTCCGATTCAGCTTCGGGCAGGTCGAACGGCGGGCGGTTGGTTTCGGCAAGTGCCGAGATGAAAAACAGGAACACCATCGGGAAATGCGGCAGCCAGTACCAGCTGAAGAACCCGTAGGGGCCCGATTGCGCCGCAACGATCCCGCTGAAGTTCAGCGACCCCGACGAGATGATGACGCCGATGATGATCAGACCCAGCGACACCTCGTAAGAGATCATCTGCGCGGCGGAGCGCAGCGAGCCAAGGAACGGATATTTGGAGTTCGACGCCCACCCGCCCATGATCACGCCGTAAACCTCGAGCGAGGAGACGGCGAACACGAACAGAACGGCCACGTTGATATTGCTCAGCACCCAGCCGTCGTTGAACGGGATCACGGCCCAGGCGAGTATCGCCAGCACGAAGGACGTGAGCGGTGCCAGCATGAACACGGTCCGGTCCGCACCGGCGGGAATGACGACTTCCTTGACCACATATTTCAGCGCGTCAGCCACCGATTGCAGCAGGCCGAAAGTGCCAACCACGTTCGGACCGCGCCGCAACTGGACCGCAGCCCAGATCTTGCGGTCACCATAGACCAGAAACAACAACGAGATCATGACGAACGCCACAACCGCGAGGCACTGTGCCAAAATCAAAACGGCGATCCCGCCAGGAGTGTTAAAGAAGTCAGCCATAGGTCCTCACACCGTCGGTATGCCACGTTCCTTGCAGTTTTGCACGGTCACGTCAGCATCAATTGTCTTCAAGCCCCGTGGCAGGCTTGGCGAGATGGTGTAAACAGCATCTGCGTGCCAGACGCCACCCACGATCTCAACATTTGTACGCACATGGCGGGCAAAACCAAAGCCGCGGATCAATGTATACTGCGCCGCGGCACATTCCGCATAATCGGCCACATTATCAGGCGACTGCGCCTTGGTCATGGCGACGTTGAACTGCACAAGATCACCGTCCAGCAATTTGGTTTCGACGCCCTGATAGTCGGGGATGAAATCCTCGGCCAGCGGCGCGCGCGTGTCGCATCCCGCCAGCATCAAAGGCAATACCATCCCCAGAACCCTCACTCGGCCGCCAGCGGTTTTTCGCGGCGCGCCTTGGCGTTGGACGACAGTTCGGCCATCAGCGCACTGGCCCGCGCAATCGGATTGGACAGATAGAAGTCCGAGATCGCGGGCCGGAACGACGCCTTGCCCAGCTTGCCGGTTGCGACGGGCTGCCAGTCGTTCACGGGCACCATGTCGATTTCGCCAAGATGCGGCACCTCGGCGACCAATGCGCGGCGCAGGGCTGCGAGTGAATCATATGGCAGCGTGGCACCCGTCTCTGCGGACAGCGCGCGCAGGATCGCCCAGTTTTCCTTGGCCTGACCGGGCGCAAAGCTGGCACGCGCGGCAAGCTGCGGACGCCCTTCGGTGTTCACAAACAAGCCCGCCTCTTCGGTATAGGCGGCACCGGGCAGGATGATGTCGGCGCGGTGCGCACCACGATCCCCATGGCTGCCCTGATAGATCACGAACGGGCCGTCGGCGATGTCGACCTCGTCCGACCCGAGGTTATAGATCACATCCGCTGCGGCCACATCGTCCATGCCGTTTTCCGCCACGGCACCGATGTCCATCGCACCCACACGCGAAGCAGCCGTATGCAGCACCATCAGCTTGCTTTTCGTCTTGTCGGCCAGCTCCATCGCGGCGGCAAGGACAGCAGCGCCATCGGCCTCGCGCAGCGCACCCTGCCCGACGATGACGACCGATTCCACGTCGAGAACCTCGTCGAAATCCTTGCCCAGAAGTTTGTCGAGCGCTGCCCGGTCATCGCCCATGTGGTGGTAATCATACGTCAGATCAGCCGCTTGGCCGATCATGCCCACGTCGGCACCGCGCAACCAGGCCTTGCGGATGCGCGCGTTGAGAACAGGCGCTTCAAGGGCGGGGTTGGTACCGATCAGCTGGATCATTTTTGCATGTTCCAGATCATCGACAGTTGCGGTTCCGACATAGCCCGACCGGTTCCCCGCGGGGAGTTTGGCACCGTCCGTGCGGCATTCGACGACACCGTCCTGCCCTTCGATCAGGGCTTTCAGCGCAAAGGCCGCTTCGACCGGGACCAGATCACCGATCAGGCCGGCAACCTTCTTGTCCTTCATTGCGGCGGCGGCGGCGGCCAGCGCTTCGGGCCATTCGGCTTTGCGCAGCTTGCCGTTTTCGCGAATATAGGGCGTATCCAGGCGCTGGCGGCGCAGGCCGTCCCAGACAAAGCGGGTCTTGTCCGAGATCCATTCCTCGTTCACGCCATCGTGGTTGCGCGGCAGGAAACGCATGACTTCGCGGCCTTTGGTATCAACGCGGATGTTGGAGCCAAGCGCATCCATCACGTCGATGGATTCGGTCTTGGACAGCTCCCAAGGACGGGCGGTGAACGCATATGGCTTCGATACAAGCGCGCCGACCGGGCACAGATCGATGATGTTGCCTTGAAGGTTCGAATCGAGCGTTTCGCCAAGGTAAGCTGTGATTTCCGCGTCTTCGCCCCGGCCTGTCTGACCCATCTGATGAATGCCAGCGACTTCGGTGGTAAAGCGCACACAGCGCGT
>JAGXHB010000182.1 GCA_024636425.1 Roseobacter sp. | reverse complement strand
CAGCAAAGACGCAAGGCTTGTCGCGCGGCAGCAGATCGGGCGCATGGCGCAATACCAGCGCAGGGCCGACAGCGTTCAGCGCGAACTGGTCCATCATCGCCTTCCGGCTGATGGATTTGATCGTCTTTTCCGGCTCTGCCCCGTCGATCTCGAGCGCACCAGAGGCAACAAGGATCACATCGAACGGCCCCTCCAGCGCGCCCAGATGTTTCTCGACGCTGGCATCGTCCGTCAGATCCAACCCATCGACCGACCGCGACAGGCCCGTGACCTGATCGCCCCGGTCCTCGAATGCCGCGCGCAGGGCCGATCCGACCCCACCCGACGCGCCTATGATCAAAACATGTTTCATGCCAAGCCAGATAGCAGGCCGGCCCCGCCCTTCAACTACATAAATTACTTCGACAAAGGCCCTTCCCATTTGGATTTGCGTCGGTATAACTTTGCCCCATGACACACGCTGACCATAACATGATCCTGCCGCGCCCCTGCGCGAACGCTCTGCGTGCCAACCTGCTACTGCTAATCCGCCTCTGAGCGTGCCATCCGGCGCGCCCGCTCAGAGGGATGTGCCGCGCGCCACGGATTTTTAAAAGCAGAATGAAAGAACCCAACACATGAACGATACGACACAACAAGACCGCGTCTTGATCTTCGACACGACGTTGCGCGATGGCGAGCAAAGCCCCGGTGCGACCATGACCCACGAGGAAAAGATTGAAATCGCCAGCCTGCTTGATGAAATGGGCGTCGACATCATCGAAGCCGGTTTTCCCATCGCTTCCGAAGGCGATTTTGCCGCCGTGAGCGAGATTGCACGCCTGTCGCAGAACTCTGTCATTTGCGGGCTGGCGCGCGCGCAGCTTGGCGACATCGACCGCTGCTGGGAAGCGGTGAAACATGCCGGGCAGCCGCGTATTCACACGTTTATCGGCACATCGCCGCTGCACCGCGCCATCCCGAACCTGACCATGGACCAGATGGCCGAGCGTATCCACGAGACCGTGACCCATGCCCGCAACCTTTGTGACAATGTGCAGTGGTCGCCGATGGACGCCACAAGGACCGAGCTTGAGTATCTTTACCGCGTCGTCGAAATCGCGATCAAGGCGGGGGCGACCACGATCAACATCCCCGATACCGTCGGGTATACCGCGCCGCGCGAAAGCGCCGATCTGATCCGCAAGCTGCTGGAAAACGTGCCCGGCGCAGATGAAATCGTCTTTGCCACGCATTGCCACAACGACCTTGGCATGGCGACCGCCAACAGCCTTGCTGCGGTTGAGGCGGGCGCGCGCCAGATCGAATGTACGATCAACGGCTTGGGTGAACGCGCAGGCAACACCGCGCTTGAGGAAGTCGTGATGGCCATGAAGGTCCGCAACGACATCATGCCCTATCAGACCAGGGTCGACAGCACCAAGATCATGAACATCTCGCGCCGCGTCGCCACGGTGTCGGGCTTTGCGGTGCAGTTCAACAAGGCAATCGTGGGCAAGAACGCCTTTGCTCATGAAAGCGGTATCCACCAGGACGGCATGCTCAAGAACGCTGAGACGTTCGAGATCATGCGCCCCGCAGATGTGGGTCTGGCTGAAACCAATATCGTCATGGGCAAACATTCGGGCCGCGCTGCGTTGCGCTCCAAGCTGGAAAACCTCGGTTACGAATTGGGGGATAACCAGCTCAAGGATGTGTTCGTGCGGTTCAAGGAGCTCGCCGACCGCAAGAAGGAGATCTACGACGAGGATCTGATTGCGCTGATGCGGACGGCGACGGACCCCGAAAGCGACCGGATCAAGCTGAAGTCGATGCATGTGGTTTGCGGCACCGAAGGACCGAACGTCGCCAAGATGACCCTGATCGTGGATGGCGACGAACGCAGCACAGAACAGACTGGCGACGGGCCTGTCGATGCGTCCTTCAACTGCATCAAGGCGCTGGTCGAGCATAACGCACGCTTGCAGCTTTATCAGGTGAACGCGGTAACCGAAGGCACTGACGCGCAGGCCACCGTTTCAGTGCGCATGGAAGAAGAAGGTCGCATTGTCACCGGTCAGGCCGCAAACACGGACACGGTGGTAAGCTCCGCGCAGGCCTATATCCATGCGCTGAACCGTCTGCTGGTGCGCCGGGAAAAAGGCGGCACAGACAAACGCGAGATCAGCTACAAGATCACAAGCTGAAGGAAAAGGCAGGGTTTCGGCCCTGCCTTTTTTCCATCAATAGGGGTTCTTTGGCGAACGGTCTGCCGAAAGCGACCTTTGCGACCGCTCCACGATCATCACGGTCGCGTCGGCCAGATGCTGGCGTTCGATGTGGTGATCGCCGCGTGCGACCCGCAGTTTATGGGCTTCCAGCATCACCTCGGCATGCGATGACCCGCGCGGCGGGATGAATGTATAGCATGCCAGTTCAATCAGAAACCCGAGCGGATCCTTGAAGTAGATGGAGTGCATGAAGCCTCGGTCCTTGATCCCGGAATTGCCGATGCCGCGCGTCTCGAGCCGTTCAAGCACCTGATCGAACATCGCCCTGTCCACCTCGAACGCCAGATGGTGGACGCAGCCTGCATCGGTCGGGGTCCGGTTATGGACGGGTTTGCGGTTCTCGTTGGTGAAGATCGTGATCAGGCGACCATCACCGGGATCGAAGTAAAGATGTCCTTCTTCGGGGTCGTCCAGATTGGGCTGGTCGAAGACGAATGGCATGCCCAACACGCCCTCCCAGAAATCAATGCTGGTCTGGCGGTCCGCCCCCATCAAGGTGATGTGATGAACCCCGAGAGTCTGGATTTTCTGCATGCCCTTGCCCTTTTTTCATGAAGCTTTCTCAAACATAGCCCGGCAGCGAGATCATGCCACCGAAATAGTCAAGCCCCCTTTCGTCTTGGGGCTCATCCGCCTATAAGCGCCAAAGCCCGCGTTTGCTCAGAGTCGCGGTCCCAATCGAATTTTTGCAAGGTTCCACTGCTCATGTCGATATTTGATAATTTCCGGGGATTGTTTTCGTCAGATATGGCGATCGACCTCGGAACCGCGAACACGCTGGTTTACGTCAAAGGCAAGGGCATCGTGTTGAGCGAGCCTTCGGTCGTTGCCTATCATGTCAAGGACGGCGTGAAGAAGGTGTTGGCGGTCGGCGAAGATGCCAAGCTGATGCTGGGCCGGACACCGGGCAGCATCGAGGCGATCCGCCCCATGCGCGAAGGTGTCATCGCGGACTTCGACACAGCCGAAGAGATGATCAAGCATTTCATCCGCAAGGTGCATAAACGGTCGACCTTCTCCAAACCCAAGATCATCGTCTGCGTGCCGCACGGGGCGACCCCGGTTGAAAAACGCGCGATCCGCCAGTCGGTTCTGTCTGCCGGTGCGCGCCGCGCGGGCCTGATCGCGGAACCCATTGCCGCGGCCATTGGTGCCGGCATGCCGATCACCGACCCCACAGGCAACATGGTTGTCGATATAGGTGGTGGTACCACCGAGGTCGCGGTGCTGAGCCTTGGTGACATCGTCTATGCCCGTTCCGTGCGTGTGGGCGGGGACCGCATGGACGAAGCAATCATCAGTTATCTGCGCCGTCAGCAGAACCTGTTGGTCGGTGAAACAACGGCAGAGCGTATCAAGACATCCATCGGCACGGCCCGCATGCCCGACGACGGGCGCGGCACGTCGATGCAAATTCGCGGGCGCGACCTGCTCAACGGTGTGCCCAAGGAAATCGAGGTCACGCAGGCCCAGATCGCGGAAGCACTGGCCGAGCCTGTGCAGCAAATCTGCGAGGCGGTGATGACCGCGCTCGAGACGACGCCGCCGGATCTCGCGGCAGACATCGTGGACCGGGGCGTCATGCTGACCGGCGGTGGTGCATTGCTGGGCGATCTGGATCTGGCGCTGCGCGAACAGACCGGTCTTGCGATTTCCGTGGCGGACGAACCGCTGAATTGTGTTGCACTTGGCACCGGCAAGGCGTTGGAATACGAAAAACAACTGCGCCACGCAATCGACTACGACAGCTAGAACTGGCACAGTTAACAACGCGCCGATCTGCGGCAGGACGGCCCTGCCAGACCGGCAGGGATACCGCGACGCATGGCAAACGACCGATCCTCTTCCAATGACTTTGCCCGGCCCCTGCGCCGGATTTTGCTGTCTGTGCTGGTGCTGATCCTGTTCGGCACCTTCCTTTTGTGGCGGATCGACAGCCCCCGCGTCGAACGGTTCCGTGCGCAGATTACCGACCGGATCGTTCCCAATCTGGATTGGGCGATGGCACCCGTCACGGGGACGGTGAACCTGCTGCGGGATTTCCAGAGCTATCAACGGCTTTCCGACCAGAACGGCGAACTGCGGTCCGAACTCCGGCAGATGCAGGCGTGGAAAGAAGCCGCCCTTCAGCTCGAACAGGAAAATGCGCGCTTGCTGGATCTCAACAACGTCCGCCTTGACCCGCGGCTGACCTATATCACCGGTGTCGTGCTGGCCGACAGCGGATCGCCTTTCCGCCAGTCGGTGCTTTTGAATGTAGGCGCGCGTGACGGGCTGATCGACGGCTGGGCCGCGATGGACGGGATCGGGCTGGTCGGGCGGATTTCAGGCGTTGCGCAAAACACCGCGCGGGTCATTTTGCTGACCGACGCCAGCAGCCGCATCCCCGCTACGATCCAGCCCTCGGGGCAGCGGGCGATCATCGCGGGCGACAACTCCAGCGCACCTCCGGTCGATTTTCTGGAGAACCCCGATCTGGTACGTCCCGGCGACCGCGTGATCAGTTCCGGCGATGGCGGAGTCTTTCCGGCTGGTCTGCTGATCGGGCAGGTTGCAGAGGATCCCGGCGGGCGCCTGCGCGTTCGGCTCGCCGCAGATTACGAGCGGCTCGAGTTTCTGCGTGTCTTGCGGCACAACGGCAGCGAGCAAGTATCCGATCAGGCACATGTGATCGGACCGAATGGGCCGCTGGCACCCATCTTGCAGGATGAACCGGAGCAATGAACGACCAATCCCCCCTCAGATTATGGCTGATGCGGGCCGGTTTCGTTTTTCTGATCGTCCTGATCCTGTTCTTTCATCTGCTTCCGCTCGAGACGTCTCCCCGTCAATGGGCCATGCCGGACCTCATCATCGGCTTTGCCTGTGCCTGGGCCGTCCGGCGCCCCGAATATGTGCCCGCATTGTCGCTGGCAGCGGTCTTCCTGCTGACAGACCTGCTGTTTCAACGCCCCCCCGGTCTGTGGGCGATGCTGGCGCTGATCGGGTGTGAGTATCTGAAATCCGCAGGCCGCAGCCTGCGCGATTCAAGCTTTCCGTCCGAATGGTTGGCCGTGGGCACGGTGATTGTCGTGATAACGGCGGCAAACCGCCTGCTGCTGGCGATAACGTTGATCGACACCCCGGGAATAGGGCTAACCCTTTTCGAATTGGGGATGACTCTGCTATTCTATCCGCTGATGGTTCTGGTCACGCATGTTCTGATGGGTGTGCGCAAGACGGCACCGGGCGATCTGGACGGCATGGGCAGACGGATATGACAAGGATAAGCGCAGCATGAGACGGACCAGAGCAGACAGCGAGGCAAGCCACGCCAAGCTGAGCCGCCGGGCTGCCCTTTTGGGCGGTGCGCAGCTTTTGTTCATGGGCGGCCTTGCGGCGCGGTTGAACTATCTGCAGGTCGATCAGGCCGACCAGTTCCGCCTGCTGGCCGAAGAAAACCGTATCAACATCCGTCTGATCCCGCCTGCACGCGGCGAGATCTTTGACCGCAACGGGATTCAGCTGGCCCAGAATGTGCCGTCCTACCGGATTGTGCTGGTGCCCGAAGATGCCGATGACGTGGACGCCGTGATGGACCGGCTGTCGCAGATCATCACGCTTGACCCCGAAATGCGCGCCCGTGCGATGACCGAAATCAAACGCTCTGCCCCGTTTCTGCCCGTTACCATTGCCGATAATGTCGGCTGGGAAGATGTCAGCCGTGTGTCCGTCAACGCACCCGCCCTGCCCGGTGTCAGCCCCGAGGTAGGCCTGACACGCGTTTACCCCCTCGGGTCCGATTTCGCACATATTGTCGGGCGCGTGGGCCGTGTCAGCCAGGCCGACCTTGATGCGCTGGAAGACCCCGATGCCGTGTTGCGCATCCCGCGTTTCCAGATCGGCAAGATCAACGTGGAAGCCCGCGAAGAGGCAATCTTGCGCGGGTCGGCAGGCACCAAACAGGTCGAGGTGAACGCCACAGGCCGCGTGATGCGCGAACTTGCCCGCCGCGAAGGGCAGTCAGGTGCCGACATTCAGCTTACTATTGACGCGAAATTGCAAAACTACGTGCAAGCGCGCCTTGGCAACGAAAGCGCTGCGGTCGTCATCATCGACTGCGAGACCGGCGATCTGGTCGCAAATGCATCCTCGCCCAGCTATGATCCCAACCTGTTCATCGGCGGCATTTCATCGGCAGACTATAATCCGCTGCTGGAATCCCAATACCGTCCTTTGGTCAACAAGACGGTTCAGGGCACCTACCCGCCCGGATCGACATACAAGATGGTGGTGGCGATGGCCGCCCTTGAGGCCGGTGTGATCGGTCCCGAAGAAACCGTCTATTGCCCCGGCCACCTGACAGTCTCGGGACGCCGTTTTCACTGCTGGAAGCGGGCGGGCCACGGGTGGGTCAACCTCGAAGAGTCGCTCAAGCAGTCTTGCGATGTTTACTACTATGATCTGGCAATCAAGATCGGGATCGAAAAGATCACCGAAATGGCCAACAAGATGGGATTGGGCATCAAGCATGACCTGCCCTTGTCCTCGGTTGCGAGCGGGCTTGCCCCCACAAAACAGTGGAAACAAACGACCAAGGGGGCCAATTGGGTCGTTGGTGATACCGTCAACGCATCAATCGGCCAAGGCTTCACCCTCAGCTCGCCCTTGCAACTGGCCGTGATGACCGCGCGGATCGCAACAGGCCGTTCCGTGACGCCGCGCCTGATCAAATCCATCGACGGCGTCGAAACGCCCAGCAGTGCAGGCGAAGATCTGGGCCTCAACGAAAACAATCTGCGCATGGTGCGCAAGGGCATGAACGTCGTGATCAACGACCGTCGCGGCACTGCCTACCGGCCCCGCATCATCGCTGACAACATGCGCATGGCCGGCAAGACCGGCACCAGTCAGGTCCGCAACATCACCGCCGCAGAACGCGCGCGCGGCGTCAGCCGTAACGAGGATCTGCCATGGGAACGCCGGGACCACGCCTTGTT
>JAGXHB010000024.1 GCA_024636425.1 Roseobacter sp. | reverse complement strand
CTTGTGCTTGCCGAAGGGCACAGCCTGCTGCTCAGCGGTGCAGCCCCGGTTCCGCACTGGGGCCTGACCCTGCCCGACCTTAACAGTCGCATGCAGGCCGCAGGATCCGCAGCGCTGGAGGCACCGGACGACATGCTGCTGACCGGCGTTCTGGTCAAGCTTCTGGCGGATCGGCAACTGACCCCCAAAGGCACCGTGATCTCTTATCTGCTGACCCGCATGGACCGCTCCTTTGCCGCCGCTGGCGACATGGTCGCGGCGCTTGACGCGGCCAGCCTCGAGCAGAAAAAACCGGTAACCCGCAGCCTTGCCGCACAGGTGCTGGACAAGCAGGACCGAGACCTGCGATACTGACTGAAAGCCGTCATAAATTGGTTACATTCCAACACGATAAGGCTCCCATGACAGACGCAAACTTTCTCGAAGCCGATTTCCCAGAGGCCGTTGACCTGCCTGATCTCGACAAGACCGGACCAGGGCGGTTTTTCAACCGCGAGCTAAGCTGGCTCGGGTTCAACTGGCGTGTTCTGGAGGAGGCGGAGAATACCCGCGTGCCCCTGCTTGAACGGCTGCGGTTTTTGTCGATCTCGGCGGGCAATCTGGACGAGTTCTATACCGTGCGCGTCGCCGGCCTGCGCGAACTGGCGCAAGCTGGCAACACGACGCCCGCCGCCGATGGCCTGACGCCCGCAGAACAGCTGGTCCTGATCAACGAAGACGCGCGCAAGCTGATGATGTCGCAGCAAAAAGTGCTGGCCGACCTGATGGTCGAAATGGACGCGCAGAACATCATGCTGGAACGCGCCGTCGATCTGGACCGGAACGATCTGGCCTATCTTGACGACGTGTTCCTCAACCGCGTCTTTGCGGTTCTGTCGCCATTGGCGATCGACCCGGCGCACCCGTTTCCGTTCATCCCCAACACCGGCTATGTGCTGGCGCTGCAACTGGAACGCAACCATGACAAGCGCCCCTTGCAGGCACTGCTACCGATCCCCGCACAGATCGACCGGTTTGTCGCTCTGCCCGCCCCGCTGGGCAGCCACCGTTTCCTGCCGCTCGAAGACCTGCTGGTTCTCAAGATCCCCGATCTTTTCCCCGGCCACAAGCTCAAGGCCCATTTCGAATTCCGCGTGTTGCGCGACAGTGACCTCGAAGTCGAAGACGAGGCCGAAGATCTGGTGCGCGAATTCGAAGTCGCCCTCAAGCGCCGCCGCCGCGGTGAAGTCGTGCGCCTGACCCACTCCTCCGGTGCGCCCGAAAAGCTGAAACGCGTGGTGATGTCCGAACTCGGGGTCAAACCCGAAGACGTGATCGAAATCGACGGCATGATCGGCGTGAATGACCTTTCCGAGCTTGTCATCGACAGCCGGCCCGATCTGCTTTGGCCGCAGTTCACCCCCCGTGTGCCCGAACGAGTGACGGACCATGACGGCGACATGTTCGCTGCGATCCGGTCCAAGGACATGCTGCTGCATCACCCCTACGAGACGTTCGATATGGTGGTGCGCTTTCTGAACCAGGCCGCGCGCGATCCGGATGTCGTGGCGATCAAGCAGACGCTCTACCGCACCTCGCGCGACAGCCCCATCGTCGAAGCCCTGTGCGAAGCGGCAGAAGATGGCAAATCCGTCACCGCATTGGTCGAACTCAAGGCCCGCTTTGACGAAGCCGCAAACATCCGCCAGTCGCGCCGGCTGGAACGCGCAGGTGCCCATGTCGTCTACGGGTTCATGGACCTCAAGACACACGCGAAAATTTCCACCGTGGTGCGCCGCGAAGGCGACCAGCTGGTGACCTATACCCATTACGGTACGGGCAATTACCACCCGATCACGGCGCGCATCTATACCGACCTGTCGCTCTTTACCTGCGACCAGAAACTGGGCCGCGACGCCACCAAGGTTTTCAATTACCTCTCGGGCTATGCGCAGCCCGAAACGCTGGATAATCTGGCGATCTCGCCCATCACGCTCAAACCCCGCCTGCTCGAAATGATCGACGCCGAGGCGAGACATGCCGCCGCAGGCAAGCCCGCAGCGATATGGGCCAAGATGAACTCCATCGTCGACGCCGATGTGATCGACGCGCTTTATGCCGCAAGCCAGGCGGGCGTAAAGATCAGCCTCGTCGCGCGCGGCATCTGCGGTTTGCGCCCCGGCATCAAGGGGCTCTCGGACAACATCCGCGTGAAATCCATCGTCGGCCGCTTTCTGGAACACTCCCGCATCGTCTGCTTCGGCAACGGCTACGGCCTGCCGCACAAACGGGCGCGCGTCTACATCTCCTCGGCCGACTGGATGGGCCGCAACCTGACCCGCCGCGTCGAAACACTGGTCGAGATCGAGAACCCGACCGTGAAAGCGCAGATCGTCAGCCAGATCATGGCCGCCAACCTTGCCGATGTCGCGCAAAGCTGGGTCATGGCCCCTGACGGAAAATTCACCCGTCAACTGCTGGAAGAAGGCACCTTCGCCTTTAACTGCCACCGTTTCTTCATGGAGAACCCTTCGCTTTCGGGGCGCGGCTCGGCGGGCGCATCCGATGTCCCAAAGCTCACCCATACCGAAGACTGAACCCCGTAGCGCCGGAAAACGCCTTCATTTTGCCAGATAAACTCTCGCCGAAGGCGCATCTTGCCAATACATGTTCCCGTCAGACGGTAGGGGCTCACACCGCCGCACGCACCAGAATGGAACGAGGGCCTTTGGCCCTCTCCTTTTTCCGGCGCGACAGTGCGTTAACGATTGACCTCTCCCCCCTGCTGGGCCAGTTTGCCCCCGAACCAGGCCTCGCAGGAGCGTTCGTGGCAGATCAGACCGACAGCAATCCGCCCACCCCTGTCCCCGAAACCGGCGTTGCCGATCTGGGACTTTTCGGAAAGCCTCTGTTTCAGGATCCCTCTGCCCGTGCGCTGGCACGGGTAGGCGTTGTCGACGTAGGCTCGAACTCGGTCCGGCTGGTGGTCTTTGACGGTGCCGCGCGGTCGCCTGCATATTTCTACAACGAAAAGATCATGTGCGCCCTGGGTGCCGGCATGGCAGAGACCGGGCATCTGTCGCCCGAAGGGCGCGCGCGTGCGCTCTCTGCGATGCGGCGGTTCAGCAAACTGGCCGACGGGATGGGCCTTTCGGATCTCACGGTCGTGGCCACCGCTGCCGTCCGTGATGCCTCTGACGGGCGCGCCTTTTGCGATGATGTCTTGCGGGAAACCGGCCTCAGGATCTGGGTCATCGACGGTGAGGAGGAAGCGCGGCTTTCAGCTCAGGGCGTGCTGCTCGGCTGGCCGGGCGCTTACGGGCTGGTGTGCGACATCGGCGGATCGTCGATGGAACTGGCCGAGATTTCGGGCGGGCGCGTCGGCAAGCGGATGACCTCGCCGCTGGGGCCGCTCAAGCTGCGCGACCTCAAGGGCGGGGCCAAAGCGCGCGACGCCCATATCAAGGACGTGATGAAAACGCTGGCCGACAAGATGGGCGCGCAGCGGGACCGGCTTTTTCTGGTGGGCGGCTCCTGGCGCGCGATCGCGCGGATCGACATGGTGCGGCAGGGCTATCCGCTGCATGTCCTGCACGAATACCGCATGACGGCCAAATCGGTCCGCGAGACCGTCAAGCACATCAAGAAATCCAACCTCGACGAGTTGCGCATCGCCAGCGGTGTGTCGTCCAGCCGGATGAGCCTTGTGCCCTATGCCGCCGAGGTATTGTCGCGGCTGGTCAAGACGTTCAAGCCCAAGGACATCGCGATTTCCAGCTATGGCATCCGCGAAGGGATGCTCTACGAACAGATGCCCCAACGGCTGCGCGACCGCGATCCGCTGATCGAGGCCTGCCGCTTTGCAGAAGACAAGGACGCCCGGACGCCAGGCTTTGGCAAGGTGCTCTTCGAGTTCATCTCGCCCCTCTACAAGTCAGCGCCACCGCAACGCCAGCGGCTGGTCAAGGCCGCGTGCCTGTTGCACGACGTGAGCTGGCGCGCGCACCCTGATTATCGCGCCGAAGTCTGTTTTGACAACGCGACACGCGCCAACCTTGGCGGTCTGAAACATGCTGAACGGATCTTCCTTGGGCTCGCCTTGTTGCACCGCTACTCCAACAAACGCGAGAACACCCGCTTTGAAGACCTCTACACGATGGTCGATGAGAAAACCCGATCCGAGGCTGAAGTACTTGGAAAGGCCATGCGCTTTGGTGCGATGCTGTGGATGAACAAAGCGGAAGACCGCGGTGCCTTGCGCTGGTTTCCCAAGAAAAAGCTGATCGAACTGTGGTTGACCAACGACATGATGCCGCTTTTCGGAGAGGTCGCAGAGGCGCGGCTTAACTCGCTTGCCGCGTCCCTCGGAGCCGAGGTTCAGGTGAAAACCACGAAATCCTAAAGATCGATCTGGGGTGTTTCGTCCAGAATGATCGCTGGGGGCTGCTCTTTCTTCTCGGGTTCGGTGTCCGGTTTGCGCCGGATGATGATGTCCCCGTTGGGCAGCTTTTCCGGTGCCTCGTAGACACTCCAATCCTCGACCTGATCCAGCAGATCGGCAAAGGCCGGCCCCATCTCTTCGGTAAAGCTGCGCAGCGCCGGGCCGATCTTTTCGCCAAGGTCTGACATGCCTTCCATCGCCGGGGCCATTTCCTCCATGAGGCCATCCATGAACATCTGTGCCCCCTGCTCCATCAGCGAGGGGCCATCGGGTTTCGTGTCCTGCGCGGCGACAAGGCCCGGCAGGCACACCAGTGTAAGGGCTGCAAATATCTGTCTCATGCTTCAATTGTCGTTGATCATCTGGCAAAAGGCCAGTGCCGTTCAATCGCGAAACTCAATCGTGACCGGAAAATGGTCGGACGCAATGACCAGCGCATCGCGCAAGACCGGATCAGCCCAGCAGTCAGGATCATCAAGCGGATGCCAGATCCGCCAGCGCGCATCGCGGTCGATGAACTCCGGGCTGACCATGATGTAATCCAGCAGCGCCTGCAGATACCGCTTTTCGGGCGCGATCCAGAACCGTGATGTCGTGGGCATCGTCCCGATCCGCTGGGCAAGCGCGCGTGCGGCATGCGGATCGACCAGCGGGCGGGGGCCGCGATGGCCCATCACGATCTCGACCGACGACCGCCCGAACAGATCCTCAAAACTGTCGAGCCCTGGCCCGTCATTCAGATCGCCCAGCACCATCAGCGGCGTGCCTTCGGCCAGATGTTCATCAATGCGCCCGCGCAACCAGATCGCCTGCGCCAGTTGCTTGCGCCGGTTGGCAATGCCAAGCCGCAGCACATCCTGCTCTGTTTTCGCGCCATGCGGTGCCTTGGATTTAAGGTGCGCCCCGATCATCTGGAACAAGAACCCACCCTGCGTCCGCACCCGCAGTTCAAGCGGCGGTTTTGAAAACACGACGCGGTCTTCCTGCGCATCAACATCAAGGTCGATCCGCAATACACCGTCAAAGCGCGGCGCACCCGTGGCCCCTTCCGGCCCCGACAGCGCGCCACCCGCTGCATGGACCGGCGTCAGCTTATCCGGATCATAAAGCAGCGCAATCTCCTGCTGGGTGTCGTTGGCAAACCCCATCACCGCCGCCGAGGTCCGCAGCCCGAAATGTGCGGCGAATGCCTGCAAGGCGGCGACCGTGCCGTGCTTGCGGCTTTGATCAGGTGCCTCGATGATCATGACGGCATCAGCGTCCATCGCCGCGAACACCTTGCCCAAAGCGTTCGTCTGCTGCGCACGTGTCACATCATGGCGCCCCGACCAGCCTCCATCGTTGAACAGACGGTCCTCATCATCAAAAAGCCCGGTGAACCATTCGACATTATAGGTCGCGATGCGCATCACCGTGCCCTGCCGGACCAGGTCTCCCAAGCGCGGTTGATGTCGATCATGCGCTTTTGCGCCATCGCGACCGCTTCTTCCGGCAAGCCCCGTGCGACCAACGCATCGGGATGGTTTTCGCGCACCAGCTTGCGCCAGGCCGCGCGCGCCTCCTCCTGCGTCGCGTCAGGTTTGATGCCCAGAACCGTATGCGGCAACGGGGATGTATCGGGGACGAAACGCGCCCGAAGCGATGCGAAATCATTGTCGTCCATCGCAAATATCTCGGCCACCCGCGTCAGAAAAGCATCTTCGTTCGGATGATACTGCCCGTCTGCCATGGCAATATGAAACAGCCCCTCGATCAGATCGCGCAGCATGTCGGGCTGATCGCGAAACATGCCCGCGATGCGCTTCGCATAATCCTCGAACCCGGTGACGTCCTGCCGCGCAAGGTTGAAGACGCGCGCGGCCCCCTGCTGGTCGGCTTCCGCGATCTGGAAAACCTCCCGAAAGGCTGTGACTTCGTCGCGTGTGACCAGCCCGTCGGCCTTGGCCATCTTGGCCCCCAAGGCGATCACAGCGATGGTAAAGGCAACCGACCGGTCAGGCGGGCTGCGCAGCCGGTCAAAGACAGCCGCGAGGCCCTCGCCAGCGGCAAGAGCAGACAAAGCTTCCGAGATGCGGGACCAGATGGACATGCCTGCCATCATAGGCCGTCAAGCCAGGGAAGTCAGCCTGCCTCCAGCATTTTCTGCATTAAAATCAGGTCCAGCCACTGGCCGGCCTTGCGCCCCACTTGGGGCATCCGTCCGACATTTTCAAACCCCAACGCCGCATGAAAGGCGACGCCCACGGGATTGGCCGCGCTGATCCCCGCCACCATCACGTGATGGCCCTGTCGCGCCGCACTTTCAAATGCCCTGTGCATGAGCGCGCGCCCGACCCCACGCCCCTGCGCGACATCTGCAAGCACGATGCTATGCTCCACGGAGGCCGCATAGCCCGGCCCGCTGCGAAACTGCGCATAGGTGACAAAACCCGACAGCGCGCGCTCCTCAGCCACCCAGAAGGCACCGGGGCGCGTGGCAATCAGGGCGGCAATGCCTTCTGCCGTTTTTTCTTCGGTGGTGAAGGTGAATGGCGTGTCGCGGATCATCGCGTTCCAGATGGCCGCGATCGCATCGCTATCGTCGCGCCCAGCGGCGCGCAGGATCACGTCAGCGTCCTGCTGCCCGTCGGCGTGCTGAATGCAGCGGTCAATCCCGCCGGGCCGGTCACGAAGGACACGCGCGCGTCAGACAGATGGGGGCGGATCAGGGCTGCGAGCGCCTCTGCATCGGGGTGCGACACTGTGAGGGTTTCCAGCCCGCACCCGGACGGGGTCAGCCGTGCCGCGGGATGGGCGTCCCCTTCCCACTGCATCAAAGCCGGTGCGCAGTTGTCGAAAGGCAGAATCCCGCTTTGCGGCACGGCCATGCGCCAGCGCAGATCACCGCGCTGCAGCGCCACAGGTGCCCCGAACCCCTCGGGCAGCGCCGCAAGTGCGGCATCGAGATCGTCACACCGGCAGATCCAGTTGGTCAAACGTGGTGCCCCCTCAAAGCGGTCCAGGTCGAACCACCGCGCGCGGTCCGGCTTGGGCGCGTCCGGATTGATTGCAATCGCCTCAAGATACAGCCCGTCTTCCAGTCCCAACAGCGTGTTATGCGTGAAAAACACCGCATGTTCCCCACCGGGGCGCGGCGCGACCCCCAAGGCCCGCGTCACATGCTCTGTCGCTTCGGCCAAATCCTGACCGGCAACCGCCAGATGATCCAGTTCCATGATCTCTCCATCTTCCAAATGGTTGAAAATCCTCGGGGGAGTTTGAGGGGGCAGACAGCCCCCTCATTTCAGGCGTAGTGGAGTTTGAGGGGGCAGACAGCCCCCTCATTTCAGGCGTAGCGGAGTTTGAGGGGGCAGACAGACCCCTCATTCCGGCATCATTCTCGCGCTTCGCGGATCAGTTTCAGGATGTCCTGTGCCGCGGTCGGGATATTCGTACCGGGGCCGAAGATCGCCTTGACGCCCGCGTCACGAAGGAACTTGTAGTCCTGCTGCGGGATGACGCCGCCGCAGATGACCAGAATATCCTCGGCCCCGGCGTCTTTCAGCGCCTTGATCAATTGGGGTGCCAGCGTCTTGTGACCTGCGGCCTGCGAGGAAATGCCGATGACGTGGACATCGTTGTCGACAGCGTCCTGCGCTGCTTCGGCGGGCGTCTGGAACAGCGGGCCGACGTCGACGTCAAAGCCGATATCGGCAAAGGCGGTCGCGATCACCTTGGCCCCGCGGTCATGCCCATCCTGCCCCATCTTGACGACCAGCATGCGCGGGCGACGCCCTTCCGTTTCGGCAAATGCCTCGACCGATTTCTGGATGTCGGCAAAGCCGCTGTCGCCCTCGTAGGCGGCACCGTAAACCCCGGCGAGCGTCTTGACCTCGGCGCGGTGGCGGCCGAATTCGCTTTCCATGGCCATGCTGATTTCGCCGACAGTGGCGCGCGTGCGCGCGGCTTGGACGGCGGCGTCCAGCAGGTTGCCGCCTTCCTTGGCGCGGCGGGTCAACTCTCCCAGTGCTGCGGTGCAGGCGGCCTCGTCGCGGGTGGCGCGGATCTTTTCCAACCGCTTGATCTGGCTGTCGCGCACGGCGACATTGTCCACATCCAGAAAGTCGATCTCGTCCTCGACATCACGGCGGTATTTGTTCACGCCCACGATCACATCGGTGCCCCGATCGATCTTGGCCTGACGGGTCGCTGCCGCTTCCTCGATGCGCAGTTTGGGCATGCCGGTCGCGACCGCCTTGGTCATGCCGCCCAGCTCCTCGACCTCTTCGATCAGCTTCCAGGCCGCATCGGCCAGATCGGCGGTCAGTTTTTCGACGTAATAGCTGCCCGCCAGCGGATCGACGACATTGGTGACGCCCGTTTCTTCCTGCAGGATCAGCTGCGTGTTGCGGGCAATGCGCGATGAAAAATCGGTCGGCAGCGCAATCGCTTCGTCCAGCGCGTTGGTGTGCAGCGACTGGGTGCCGCCCAGAACCGCCGACATCGCCTCATAGGCGGTGCGGACGACGTTGTTGTAGGGATCCTGTTCCTGCAACGAAACGCCCGACGTCTGGCAATGGGTGCGCAGCATCGACGATTTGGGGTTCTTGGGCTGGAATTCATCCATGATCCGTGACCACAGCAGCCGTGCGGCGCGCAGCTTCGCGGCCTCCATGAAGAAGTTCATGCCGATGCAGAAGAAAAAGCTCAGGCGCGGCGCGAACTTGTCCACGTCCATGCCCGCCGCAATGGCGGTGCGGACGTATTCGCGCCCGTCGGCCAGCGTAAAGGCCAGTTCCTGCACCAGGTTCGCGCCGGCTTCCTGCATGTGGTAGCCCGAAATCGAGATCGAGTTGAAGCGCGGCATGTGATCGGAGGTATATTCGATGATGTCACCAATGATCTTCATCGACGGCTCAGGCGGGTAGATATAGGTGTTGCGGACCATGAATTCCTTCAGAATATCGTTCTGAATGGTCCCCGACAGGACGGATCGGTCGTGTCCCTGCTCTTCGCCCGCAACGATGAAATTCGCCAGAATGGGGATGACCGCGCCGTTCATCGTCATCGACACCGACACCTGATCCAGCGGAATGCCGTCGAACAGGATCTTCATATCCTCGACGCTGTCGATGGCAACGCCGGCCTTGCCGACATCTCCCTCGACGCGGGGGTGGTCGCTGTCATAGCCACGGTGTGTGGCCAGATCGAAGGCGACCGATACGCCCTGCTGTCCCGCAGCCAAAGCACGGCGGTAAAAGGCGTTCGATTCCTCGGCCGTGGAAAAGCCCGCATATTGGCGGATCGTCCAGGGGCGGCCTGCGTACATCGTGGCTTTCACGCCACGGGTAAAGGGCGCAGCACCGGGCACACCGCCCAGATGGTCAAGCCCTGCAAGGTCATCTTCGGTATAGAGCGGTTTGACGTCGATGCCTTCCAGCGTGTGCCATGTCAGGTCGTCGATGTCGCGTCCACGCAGTTCGGCCTCAGCCAGACTGCGCCAGGTGTCTTTGTCGGCTGTCATGATGTTGTCCTTCTCTCATGGTGCCCGCTGGCTGGCTGTGGCCTGCTCTTTTGCGGGTCGGATTCTGTGTCAGGGTGGCCAGACCATCGGCTCCGGCGGCAAGCCAGAACAGATCATCTGCATATGTTTCGCGCATGCAGGCGGCTTGGGCCGCGCTGAATGGGTGCCAGCGTCCGGTCTGGTCGGGCAACAGATCGGGGTTCTGCCCCCTTTGCGCCAATATCCGGCGCAGCGCGGGCAGATCAGGGGCCCGGTTCAGCCAGTGCCCATGGTCGTCGCGGGGCGTTTGCTGACCCGTGGACTGTGCCAGCAGCAGATCGGGGCGTCCGGCGTGTTCTTCAAACGGGGCGACCACGATCTGCGCATCAGGCATAGCACAGGCCAGATCGACAATCACGTCGCGCCAACTGCGCCGCATCGTGGCGATCCGGTCGATCTTGGCCTGATCCGGCACGCCGTGGCCTCGCGAGACCGCATAGGCTGCTGCGGACGACCACCACATTTCCGGCGATCTGATGGCAAGCACGACGCGGGTGATGCGCCCGTCAAAGGCGGCATCATAGCGCGCCATCCGCTCGCCCACGGCGGGAAACAGCAGCCCGCTGCGCAGGCAGTGGCGCGATGATCCGATCATGTTCTCGTCCGTTATCAGCAACCGCGTGACACCGCGGGCCTTGGTCTTGGCCAGATTGACCGCGACCTTTCCCTTCACCCGTGCCGCCCCGCCGCGGTGCATCGCCGCACCCGGCCCCGGAAACAGCCCCGCAAACAGGCCCCCCCGCGTGCGCAGAGGCCCCCAGACGCCGGTGCCTGCCCGCTTCAGACCGGGGCCATGATCGCGTAAATACCTTTGGAAACTAGTGGTTGCCGTGCGGTGTGCGCCGACGTGCAAGATGATATCCATTTTCAAAACGCCCAATCTTTGCAGGCGGGCCGACCGATCCGGCCCATTCAAGGTTACCCGTCCTTTCATGGGGCTAGACCTGTTGCATTCGGCTTAATGACGAAATGCGCCAAAATGCACATCGCAATTGCGCCAAAGACGCTTATATCTGTTCTGACAGGAGACCTGATGAAACGTGTAATAGCCTTTGTTTTTGCTGGATTGTTCGCCGCCACAGCTACGGCCCAATCGGCAACCGAGCCACAAGACCCGGTGCTGTTTGCGCCGGCAGATATGGAAGATTTAAGTGAATTCCACTGGAAAAAGCGGCCCGTGGTTGTCTTTGCGGACAGCGAAGAAGACCCGGCGTACCAGAGGCAGATCGAATTGCTCAATGAACGACCCGATGATTTGCTGGAACGCGATGTGATCGTGCTGACCGATACGGACCCGGAGGCGCGCAGCGCGATGCGGCTCAAGATGCGGCCACGCGGTTTCATGCTGGTGCTTGTCGGCAAGGATGGCCAGATCAAGTTGCGCAAACCGCGTCCTTGGGATGTGCGAGAAATCACGCGCAGCATCGACAAGATGACCATCCGGCAGCGCGAAATCCGCGAAGATAAAGAGACCTCTGGCAGAATTTTCGACTGACCCGCACGCGCAAGTCCAAGGGTGGCGGCATGCGCCACCCCTGATGCTGTAGATGCGCGGAAATTACGGGTCATGACGATCATTCAAACTCAATGATGACATCATCCACGGCAAGGCTGTCGCCGGCGCTGGCGTTGATCTTGGACACTTTGCCTTTCTTCTCGGCGCGCAGGATGTTTTCCATCTTCATCGCCTCGATCGTGCAGAGGTTCTGGCCTTCCTGCACCTCGTCGCCCACCTCAACCTCGATCTTGACGACAAGACCGGGCATGGGGCACAGCAACAGCTTGGACGTATCAGGCGGCAGCTTTTCCGGCATCAGGCGGGCCAGTTCGGCCTGCCGCGGATTGCGCACATGCACCTTGAGGTCGGCACCGCGCGCGCGCACCCGGAACCCACCGGAGATCTTTCCGACCTTGAACACCAGCGGCTTGTCGTTGACCGTCATCGTGGCAAGCTGGTCGCCCGGCGTCCAGTCCCCCGCAACCCGCAAGGCGGTGCCATCGTCAAACGTGACCGTGGCCCCTTTGGGGTCAGCGGCAATATCGACATCAAAAGAATGTCCCTGAAGGGCGACATTCCACGCTGTGCCGACCTTGCGTTCATGATTGTCCATCCGGCCCGACACCCGCGTGCGGCGGATTTCACCGACACGGTGCATCGCGGCGGCGGCGGCGGCGATCCGGCGCAGCTCATCCTCTGGCAGGTCGACCCCGTTGAACCCGTCGGGGAACTCTTCGGCGATAAAGGCCGTCGTCATCTCGCCCGAGACAAACTTGGGATGGTCCATCACGGCAGAGAGGAACGGCAGGTTGTGCCCGATCCCTTCAACCTCGAAGCTGTCAAGTGCGACGCGCATCCGTTCAATCGCTGCCGCACGGGTCGGGGCCCATGTGCACAGCTTGGCGATCATCGGATCGTAATACATGCTGATCTCGCCGCCCTCATAGACGCCGGTATCGTTGCGCACGGCCATGTCGCCCGACGGTGCATCGCCCTGCCACTTGTCATTCTCGAGCAGCGGACCGGCGGCAATTTCCATGGGTGGGCGATAGCGGGTCAGACGACCGATCGACGGTAGGAAACCGCGGTAAGGATCCTCGGCATAAAGGCGGTTCTCGATGGCCCAGCCGGTCAGTTTGACGTCGTCTTGGGTCATGGTCAGCTTTTCGCCATTGGCCACGCGGATCATCTGTTCGACCAGATCAACGCCGGTGATCAGCTCGGTCACGGGATGTTCGACCTGCAACCGTGTGTTCATCTCGAGGAAATAGAACTTCCGGTCCCCGTCGACGATAAATTCGACCGTGCCGGCACTGGTATAGCCCACGGCTTGTGCAAGGGCGACCGCCTGTTCGCCCATCGCCTTGCGGGTGGCCTCGTCCAGAAAGGGGCTGGGGGCTTCTTCGACAACCTTTTGGTTGCGGCGCTGGATCGAACATTCGCGTTCACCCAGATAGATGCCATTGCCATGCGCGTCGCAAAGCACCTGAATTTCGATATGGCGCGGCTGGGTCACGAACTTCTCGATGAAAATCCGGTCATCGCCAAAGCTGTTTGCGGCCTCGTTCTTGGAGGATTGGAAGCCTTCGCGCGCCTCGTTGTCATTCCATGCGATCCGCATGCCCTTACCGCCGCCGCCTGCGGAAGCCTTGAGCATCACCGGATAGCCGATCTCGTTCGAGATCTTGACCGCTTCATCCGCGTCCTCGATCAGACCCATATAGCCGGGGACGGTGGACACGCCCGCTTCCTGCGCGATCTTCTTGGAGGTGATCTTGTCGCCCATCTTCTCGATCGCACCGACGGGGGGGCCGACAAAGGCCACACCGGCGGCAGCCAGTGCTTCAGCGAATTTGGAGTTCTCGGACAGGAAACCGTAACCGGGATGCACAGCCTGCGCGCCGGATTGCTTGACCGCCGCCATCACCTTGTCGATGACGATATAGGACTGGTTGGCCGGTGCCGGGCCGATATGGATCGCCTCGTCCGCCATCTGCACATGCAGGGCCTGCGCGTCGGCGTCCGAATAGATGGCGACGGTCTGGATCCCCATCTTTTGCGCGGTCTTGATGACGCGGCAGGCAATTTCACCACGGTTGGCGATCAGGATCTTATTGAACATGGTCTGTCCCTTTGGGTCTTGAGAAAACGGAAAAACCCCGCGCCGGCATATACCGGGCGGGGTCTTGTGACAGGTCTGGGATGCGGCGTGTGACTGCCGCAGCGTTGGTCTTAGTTACAGCGGACGGCACCCGACTGGCAGGCAAGAACGTTTGCGCCCGCGCCGATTGCCGCGCCTTGAACAAGGCTGCCGCCTGTAACGGCTGCGGCACCCGCACCGACTGCACCGCCACCCAAGGCTTGTTTGCCAAGGGTGTCGCCGCACGCAGCAAGACCGGCACAGGCTGTGACGACGAGAAGAACATTTTTAACTGACATGGGAATTTTCCTTTTGATACACTCTTTAACGCATTGGAGCTATACGTCCTAACGCGCTTGTAGAGCAATGGTTCCACCGCAACAGTGCTTTCGCCAAGTCCCCTCGAACAGGACGGCGCAAATCCGCTGTGGTGTGCATTGAACTGGGCGAAAACCTGCTGAGCAACCATGCTGTCAGTCCTCGAACGCATCGGGAAACGATGCGCGCGCGACGCTTTCACGGATGACCAGCAACGCTTCATAGTCAGCCGGATCAAACGGATCCTGCGCCGGAACCACTTCGCGGCCAAAGAGCCATGACAGCCGGCCCGCATCCAGATTGCCCCGCTCGAAGGGCTCATCGCCAAAGCATTCCCAAAGTGCTGCCATGAAAGCCGTGTCCGCACGCCGGTCAACGGATTTACGGTCGGAGCGCCGCTCGCGGCGGGTCAGCGGTGTCACCCCTTTGGGGTTGGCGCGACGGATGGTGAATTGAAAGTCCGAACCGGGCATGCGCCCGGGAAAACCGCGATGTTTCAGCATGTTGACCCCCGGACTGACAGCAGATGTGTCGGGGCCATGCGCGGCGGGGTGAGGACAGGCGCGTACGCCTGCCCCCGGCAAGTCTTACTTGTACTTACCTGTGTATGTTGGCTCAACCGAGATAGGCTCGGGTGCAACCACAACATATTCTTCCTGCTGCTTGGGTGCGCATGCCGAAACGGCTGCGATAAGGCCGAGTGCGGCCAGCATTGTGATGCTCTTTGACATCTAAGTCTCCTGTCACTGTTTGAAGGGTCCGGCACTGCCTCATGCCAATTAGACCCCGGATTTGAGGTAAGGGATACCCGTGTATTCCTTGCCTCAACATTACCGCAGTTGCGTCGCATTGCATACGGGCTGCTTTCCAATCGGCGAATATGTGACGTCAAAGCCGCAGTTGCCCCCATGCCCGCAGGACTTTGCGCAATATATTGTGGTCGCATTATAAACCCTCCCAGATGCAGATGCCGTCCTGCAGGCGATATGCTTCAAAAAACTGTGTGGCGTCGGGGTCCGCAGTCCCGAATTCGGTCGGTCTGTCCGCCAGCGAGATCACAATGACATCGCCAGCAAGCGCTTGATCCGTCAGATAGGGTATCGCAAGCGTGGTGCACAGATGGCTCATGTCGGGCGCGGCGACGGCGTGGTCAACGGTGCCACCGTCGCGGGCGATCTGCGGCGCGACAAACCGAAAGCGCACCCACGTCTCGACCCCCATCTGGTCGACCAGCACTTCTTGCAGTTCGACCGGCTGGCCGGATGGCACATCGACCGCGAGCGCCGGAGTGGCAGCAAGAATCAGGGCGGCGGCGTGTTTCATCGCAGCCCCCCGAATGCCGATTTTTCCAAGGCAATGATTACCAAAAGCGTCGTCACGCATGTCTCCTGTCGCGCCAAAGAGTCTATGCCTTCGACGAGGATATTTATGAGCCAGAGAAGTCAGAGCGGGATATTATTATGCTTCTTCCACGGCATGCTCGCCTTCTTGTTCCGCAGCGATGCAAAGGCCCGGGCAATGCGTTTGCGCGTCATGCGGGGCTGGATCACTTCGTCGATGAAACCGCGCTCGGCGGCAACAAAGGGATTGGCAAAGCGTTTTTCGTAGTCGGCTGCGTGGCGTGCGATCTTTTCGGGATCCTTGAGGTCGACACGGTGGATGATTTCCGTCGCCCCTTTTGCCCCCATCACGGCGATCTCGGCGGTCGGCCATGCATAGTTGAAATCGGACCGCAGATGCTTGGACGCCATTACGTCATACGCACCGCCATAGGCTTTGCGGGTGATGACCGTGACCATCGGCACCGTCGCCTCGCCATAGGCGAAAAGCAGCTTTGCGCCGTGCTTGATGACGCCGCCGTATTCCTGCGAAGTGCCGGGCAGGAAGCCGGGCACATCGACCAGCGTCAGGATCGGAATTTCGAACGCGTCACAGAACCGGACAAACCGCGCGGCCTTGCGCGACGAATCAATGTCGAGACAGCCCGCCAGCACCATCGGCTGATTGGCAACAACGCCCACGGTACGCCCTTCGATGCGGATGAAGCCTGTGAGGATGTTCTTGGCGAAGTTTTCCTGGATCTCGTAGAAATCCCCTTCGTCCGCCAGCTTGTGGATCAGCTCCTTCATGTCGTAGGGCGTGTTGGCGTTGGCGGGGACCAGCGTATCCAGCGACGTCTCGATCCGGTCCGGATCATCAAAGAAGGGACGGACGGGGGGCTTTTCGCGGTTGTTCGCGGGCAGGAAGTCCACCAGACGCCGCACCTCGGCCAGCGCTTCGACATCGTTTTCGAAAGCGGCATCCGCGACGGAGGATTTGCGCGTATGCGTGCTTGCGCCGCCCAGTTCCTCGGCGGTGACCTGTTCGTTGGTCACGGTCTTGACCACGTCGGGGCCGGTCACAAACATATAGGACGTGTCTTTGACCATGAAGATGAAGTCGGTCATTGCAGGGGAATAGACAGCACCACCCGCGCAAGGGCCCATGATGACGCTGATCTGTGGGATCACGCCGGAGGCTTCGATGTTGCGCTGGAACACTTCGGCATAGCCCGCAAGGCTATCGACACCTTCCTGAATACGCGCGCCGCCGGAATCGTTGATGCCGATGACAGGCGCGCCGTTCTGGATCGCCATGTCCTGGATCTTGCAGATCTTCTGCGCATGGGTCTGCGACAACGAGCCGCCAAACACGGTGAAATCCTGACTGAACACATAGACAAGACGTCCGTTGATCGTTCCCCAGCCTGTCACCACACCGTCACCGGCTGGCTTTTGCGCGTCCATGCCGAAATCGGTGCAGCGGTGGGTGACGAACATATCGAACTCTTCGAATGATCCGTCATCCAGCAACAGGTCGATCCGTTCGCGGGCCGTCAGCTTGCCGCGGGCGTGCTGCGCATCAATACGGGCCTGACCTCCGCCAAGACGGGCATCTGCGCGACGGTCTTCCAGCTGTTCCAGGATATCTTTCATGAGGCACCTCTTTGGAGTTTCAGGCATACTAGCTTTTGTCGCGGGCCAACCAAAGCGCCTTTTTGCAAATTTGCAAATACTATACATGGCTCTCATAGCAAATCGCAAACTTGCGAACAGCGCGGAAGGTCATAGACAAAATTCAACCGCAGGCATAATTGCATTTGCATGGATAGTTCAAACCCCGTCCGGTTTCTGGACAAGACCAGCCCGCCCCATATCTCGACGCTGATCCTGCTGTCCGGCATCGGCGCGCTGGCGATGAATATGTTTCTGCCCAGCCTGCCCGCCATGGCCGAGTATTTCGGCACGGACTACGCCGTCATGCAGCTTTCTGTCCCGCTTTACCTGCTCTGCAGCGCGGGGTTACAGCTTATCATCGGGCCGGTGTCGGACAATCTGGGGCGGCGCAACGTCCTGCTGTGGGGTCTGGGCATCTATATGGTTGCCTGCATCGGCTGCATCTACGCCCCCACCATCGAAGTGTTTCTGATCTTCCGCTGCATTCAGGCCATCGTCGCGGTGACCATGGTGCTCAGCCGCGCGGTCGTGCGCGACATGTTCACCCAAGACAAGGCCGCGTCGATGATCGGCTATGTGACGATGGGTATGGCGCTGGTGCCGATGGTCTCTCCGGCGGTCGGCGGGCTTCTGGATCAGGCGTTCGGCTGGCAGGCGACGTTCTGGGCCATGTTCGCGATCGGCGGGCTTGTGATGGCAATTACATGGTACGACCTTGGCGAAACCGCGCTCGCCTCGGGCAAAACGCTGGCGCAGCAATTTGGCGAATACCCCGAACTGCTGCGCTCCCCCCGGTTCTGGGGATATTCCATGGCGGCGGCCTGCTGTTCGGGTGCTTTCTTCGCCTATCTGGGCGGCGCGCCCTTTGTGGGGAGCGAGGTTTTCGGCATGGAGCCGGCGCAGCTCGGGATCTACTTCGGGGCCCCTGCCGTGGGCTATTTCCTTGGCAACTTCATCACAGCGCGCACCGCCACCACGCTTGGCGTCAACACGCTGGTACTGTGCGGCTGTCTGGCCAACGCAATTGGCGGGTCAGTGTCGATGCTGATCTTTCTGGCGGGCTACGGCAGTCCGGTGACGTTCTTTGGCATGATGACGCTGGTGGGGCTTGGCAACGGGCTGTGCATTCCCAACGCAACAGCGGGGCTTTTGTCGGTGCGCCCGCATCTGGCAGGTACCGCGTCCGGTCTGGGCGGGGCAATCATGATCGGCGGGGGTGCGGGTCTCAGCATTCTGGCGGGATCCTTGCTCAGCACCGAAACAGGGGCCTATCCGCTGCTTTGGATCATGCTGGCGACGGCCTTGGCCGGGGTCTTGGCGATCCTTGTGGTGATCCGGCGCGAACGCACGCTGGGGATCCGCTAAGGGATCTTGCAGGCAAGACTTTGCAAAGCTAACCTGACGCGGTTTGAAACTTTGCAAAGGCGGGCCGCCCTGATGGCAATCCAGAAGCTATATGCCGGCGCAAAGCTGCG
>JAGXHB010000181.1 GCA_024636425.1 Roseobacter sp. | reverse complement strand
GTGTGGCATTGCGCTTGGCGATGAATGCGGCACGGCGTGCACCACGGGACCAGGGCATGACGGTGTCATTCTTGGCTGCGGTTTCAACAACGGATTTGATGAAGCGTGTCTTGGTTTTCATTGTCTCGATCCTCTGGTTGTGCAGGCGTTTGGGCCTTTTTTGTTGAGGATCAATATGACGAAGCTTTTAGGCAGCCTTTGGGCAACACAGATTTTCCTGAAAAATTTCCAAGGGCTGCTCGACGCGGTTTGCGGCGGTTTCGCCCAGATTGCAAAAGCACCATTTTTTATGTGCCTTGCGGCTATCCGGCGCGGTGTTTGCCTTTCGCAGCAGGCCTCGGCAGCATCGGTTTGCGGCGACTTGGTGGCAAATGGCGGCCGCAATTCTGCCCCAAAGGCTGCCCGTCAAAGCGTGATCGCTGCAATCAACCGGCCATAGTCGGCTTCCTTGGCGTGGGTTGACCGACGGTAGGAATAGAATCGGCCAGGATCGCTGTAGGTGCAGTGATGTGTCCATTCTGCATGTCCGACACCGGCGGCGCGCAGACGGTTCAGGCCGAACCCGGGCAGGTCGAACTGCAAGCGATCGCCCTGACCATTGGCAAAATAGCGGGCGAACTCTGGGTCTTCGGCCAGAAAGCTTTCGATAAACTCCGGCCCGACTTCATAGGCGCGCTGGCTGATGCAAGGGCCGATGATGGCGGTAATGTTCCTGCGGGACGCGCCAAGCGCTTCCATCGCGTCGACGGTCGCCAGAAGGATGCCGTCCAGTGCGCCGCGCCAGCCCGCATGGGCGGCCCCGATGACGCCGGCATCGGTGTCGGCAAACAGAACCGGCTGGCAGTCTGCCGTCAGGACCGACAAGGCCACACCGGGTGTTGCGGTCACAATCGCATCGGCACGGGGTTTTTCCGCCAACGGACCATCCACCGTGACGGCAGTGGCCGAATGGATCTGATGCACGCCGACCAGATGATCATGCGCCACCTGCATTGCATCCGCGACGCGCGCGCGGTTGATCGCCACGATCTCGCGCTGGTCGGAGCTGCCGCTGCCGCAGTTCAGCCCTGCAAAGACACCCGAAGAGGCACCACCGTGGCGGGTAAAAAAACCGTGGCGCACGGCGCCTAGACTGTCGGAGGTTAGAATTTCAAGCGTCATGGCTCCAATCCCGGTGGCGGGGTCTGCGTCGGTGGAAATAGCCCCATCACCTTGAACAGGTTTCCCATTTCTGACGGGTGCGTCAAGCGTCGATGTGCTGCGATATGTGCCTCGAGGGCACCATCCCGCAACGATCCGGCCAAAGATTGTGCCCGCTGCGTGATGCCAAGACGCTCAAGGAAAACGCCTTGCGGTGTGACGCGCGAATACCGGGCAGGGGCTGCGGCCAGGGCAAGCTTTTCAAAATCGACATGGGCGGTCAAGTCACAGTCGCCGGGTGATGCCAGCGGGTCAATCTGTTGATGGGCCCGCAGCGCCTGAAACGTATCCCCCAGCGTACGCCAATCGCCGTAGTCCATGATCAGCGCCGCCCCGCCGTGGGTTGCGATGCGGGTCGCTATGGGATGAAGCAGGGGGGCAATTTGCGCGCAATCCTCGACCAGATCGCCATCTTGGGTATCCTCGATCCGGTCGGCAAGCGATGGCTGTGGCAGGACGGGCCCCAAGCCAAAGACCAGCGTGTCATCCTGAAGGCCGACCTGACGTTCGCGCCAACCCCGGCCGCTGCGCACAAACTGGCGGATCGGCAGCGCATCAAAAAACTCGTTCGCCACCAGATAAAGCGGCTGGTCGGGCAGGGCGTCGGTCCTGTCGGCCCATGTCACTGAAACCCCCTCAAGCGTGGTGCGTTGGATGTCGCGCAGCGTGGGCGACGCCTCGACCAGCACGAGGTGGGCTGCGTCAGCAAAGCCGGCAACGCCCTTGGTGGCCCGGAGGATGTCGGCCATCAACGTGCCGCGCCCGGGGCCAAGCTCTGCCAGTGTGAAGCGGTCGGGTGATCCTTGATCCACCCAGGTTTGCGCCAGGGACAGACCGATCAGCTCACCGAACATCTGGCTGATCTCGGGGGCTGTGATGAAATCGCCTTGCGCCCCCAACGGGTCACGGGTGGTGTAATACCCGTGCTTGGGATGTAGCAGGCAGGTGGCCATGTAGTCGTCGATGCGCATCGGCCCGTTTGCGCGGATCTGATGCTTGATATGGTCGAGCAGCGCCGTCATGCCGCCCGTCTGGCCCGCAGGATCAGAAACACCCCGATGGCGATCATCGGCAGACACAGGATCTGCCCCATCGTCAGACCCCAGCCGCCGACATGCCATGCAAGGCCAAGCGGGTTACCGGGGCTGATGAATTGCGCGTCGGGCTGGCGCACGAATTCGACCACAAAGCGCGCCAGACCGTAGCCCGCCAGAAACGTGCCGCCGACCAGACCTTCGGATTTCAGCGCACCACGCCGCCATGCCATGTAGATCAGCAGTGCGCCGAGGATCAGCCCTTCCAGCAGCGCTTCGTAAAGCTGCGACGGATGGCGCGCGCAGATGCCGATCACGTTGGGGCAGTCCTGTGCCGCACGGGTGGGAAAGGCAACGCCCCAGGGCAGGTCGGTCGGACGTCCCCAAAGTTCCGCGTTTATGAAGTTGGCCAATCGCCCCAGCAGCAGCCCCGGTGCCAGCCCGAGACAGATGACATCTCCTGTCGAGATCGTGCTGATTCCATGCTTTCTCGTATAGTAAATCCCGGCCAGGATGACGCCGATGGCACCCCCGTGAAAGGACATGCCGCCTTCCCACAGGCGCAGGATCTGGAACGGATTGCTGAGGTAGTAACCCGGTTGATAAAACAGCACATAGCCCAGCCTGCCGCCCAGAATGACCCCGAAAATGACCCAGAACAGCAAATCTTCGACCTGTTGTCGGGTCATCACGGGCTTGCCGGCTTTCCACAGATCGGGGCGGCTCACGGCGCGGACCACCACCCGCCAGCCCAGAAGGATGCCGACGATATAGGCCAGCGCGTACCAGCGCAGCGCAAACGTAAAGTCGAAGACGGTAATCGAGAAAATCTCGGGCGACAGGTCAGGAAAGGGGAGCATTGCGATCATGGGCCTGATTGAGCCTGCCCGCGCGCCGAAGTCAACCTTGCGGGACGGGCCTTCGCACACCATATAGAGATCAACAGCCGATCAGGAGAACAAACATGCAGACCCGCAACAAGATTTTTGACGATATTTCGCAGATGATGACCAATGCCATGGGCGTTGCCCAAGGGGCAAAGACCGAAGCGGAAACAGCCATGAAGGGCATGCTTGACCGCTGGCTTGCCGACCGCGACTTCGTGACGCGTGATGAATTCGACGCAGTGCGCGCCATGGCGCAAAAGGCCCGCGAAGAGAACGATACGCTAAAGGCACGGCTTGATGAGATGGAAGCCAAAGGCTGAATCAGCCCTTCCTATACCAACCAATTTGCTTCAATGAACACCCGGGCAGCTGCCCGGGTGTTTTTACGTTACGGGTTGCACATTCTTGCCGCAGAGCGAATTACAAGGTTTTGTAGTATTCGCAGCTTTATCCACAACATACTGATGTTATCCCCCATCTTTTGTGGTTCTCCACAGAAAAAGGCTTGCCACACGCATGTCATATGCGCACCATATCTGGTATGGAGTGTCGGTATAGTCGGCACTCTATAGTAGATACATCAACGCGTTGCGGTGCGGCAGCACTTCGACCCGTGGTCCAAATGAGGTGGCACAAAATGGCCCTGAACGAGCAGTATCTTGACGAAGAAGTTCATCCCATCGACATCGTAGAAACGCTGGCAGCGTTCAATGACTGGGATTTCGACCGTATTTCGGATGAGCAGATCGCGATGGCGGTCGAAGGGCAGTGGCGGACATACTCCATCACGCTGGCTTGGTCTGCATATGACGAAACGCTCCGCCTTGTCTGCACCTTCGAGATGGAGCCGCCCGAGGAAAAACTGCCCGCCCTTTACCACCTGCTGAATGATGTGAATGATCAATGCTGGACCGGTGCGTTCAGCTTCTGGCCAGAGCAAAAGATGATGGTCTACCGATATGGACTGATCCTGACGGGCGGTCAGGATGCCACCGCAGCGCAGATTGACATGATGATCGGTGCGGCCGTGCTGAGCGCGGAACGCTACTATCCCGCGGTGCAACTGGTGGTCTGGGGCGACCAGACACCGCGCCAAGCCATTCAGGTTGCCATTGCAGAGGCGTACGGCCACGCTTAAGTGTTGTCCCCAATGCTAAAAACTTGGGGATACCGACATGAAAGATACACGTATTGCAAAAGACGGCCTTGTTCTGCTGGGCTGCGGCAAGATGGGCTCTGCCATGTTGGCGGGGTGGCTGGCGCGGGGATTGCCGAAATCCTCGGTCTGGGTGATCGATCCGCACCCCTCTGACTGGCTCAAGGATCAGGGCATCCAGTTGAACGTGGACCTGCCACCCGCACCCGCCGTGGTGTTGGTGGCGGTCAAACCGCAGATGATGGGCGATGCCCTGCCGACGCTTCAGGCGATGGGCAACGGCCAGACGGTCTTTGTCAGCGTCGCGGCGGGCACGACGATTGCGACGTTCGAGAAAACACTTGGCGAAAAGACCCCGATCGTGCGCGCGATGCCGAACACACCGGCAGCGATCAGTCAGGGCATCACGGCCGTTGTGGGCAATGACAATGTGGGCGCGCAAGGCATGGACGAAGCCGAAGAGCTGCTGAGCGCGGTCGGGGATGTCGTTCGTTTGGAGGAAGAGGCGCAGATCGACGCGGTTACCGGCGTCAGCGGGTCGGGCCCCGCCTATGTGTTTCACATGATCGAAATGATGGCCGCCGGGGGTGTCGCACAGGGCTTGCCGCAGGATCTTGCGCTCAAGCTTGCGACTGCGACGGTCGCAGGGGCCGGGGCGCTTGCGAAATCCTCTGACGAAGATCCGACACAGCTGCGCAAGAACGTGACCAGCCCGAACGGGACAACCCAAGCCGCGCTGGATGTGTTGATGAACGAGGATGACGGCTTTCCGGTGCTTTTGAAACGTGCCGTTGCCGCCGCTTCTGACCGTTCCCGCGAGCTCTCGCGTGACTGAGATCAGCTTTGACGACTTTCTCAAGGTCGATATCCGGGTCGGTACGGTCATCCGTGCCGAACCTTTTCCCGAGGCGCGCAAGCCTGCGATTAAGCTTTGGATCGATTTTGGCCCCGAGATCGGGGAACGCAAGACCTCTGCGCAGATTACCGTGCATTACACGCCGGAAGGGCTGATCGGCACGCAGGTCGTGGGTGTCGTTAACTTTCCACCGCGCCAGATCGGGCCTTTCATGTCGGAAGTGCTGGTTCTGGGCGTGCCTGATGAAAACGGAGCCATCGTGCTGACGCGACCCGCGCAGCCCGCTCCCAACGGAGGACGCATGCATTGAAAAAGCTCCTTATTGCCCGGCCCGCACCTGACGAGGTTCACGCTGCCCTTGAGGGATATGAGGTCAGCTATCGTGATACCTCTGACCCGTTAACGGACGATGAACTCGTTGCGGCCCTGAACGATTTTGACGGCGTGCTGCCCACTTTGGGAGACAGATTCTCCGCAGACATCTTTGCGAAAGCCGGTAACCCGCGTTGCAAAATGATTGCGAACTTCGGGGTCGGCTACAATCATATTGACGTCGTCGCGGCGCGGGATGCCGGTGTTCTGGTTTCGAATACGCCGGGTGCCGTCACCGATGCCACGGCTGATATTGCTATGACGCTGATGTTGATGGCTGCGCGGCGCGCGGGCGAAGGCGAGCGGCTGGTCCGGTCAGGCAATTGGTCAGGCTGGCATCCTTCGCAGTTGCTTGGCATGCACCTGACGGGCAAGACGGTCGGCATCGTCGGCATGGGCCGGATCGGTCAGGCGATTGCGCGGCGGTGTCACTACGGCTTTTCGATGGACGTGAAGTACTTCAGCCGCAGCAGCAAAACGCTCGCCTACCCGGCAGATCATGTCAACGATCTCAAGACGTTGGCGGGCGCTGTTGATGTGGTGGTGATTGCCGTTCCCGGAGGTGATGACACGCATCATATGATCGACGCACAGGTGCTTGCCGCGATGCAGCCGCATGGATTCATCATTAACATTTCACGCGGCAATGTGGTCGAAGAAGCAGCCTTGATACAGGCCTTGCAAAACCGCTCCATTGGTGGGGCCGGGCTTGATGTCTACGAGTTTGAACCTGACGTTCCGGCTGAATTGCGTGCACTGGATAACGTGGTGCTATTGCCGCATTTGGGTACAGCCTCTCACGAGGTACGTGTGGATATGTGGATGATGGCGGTTGAGAATTTGAAAGCCGGGGTCGCGGGCGAAACGCCGCCGAACGCGGTTTAGCGGCCTACGGCCTCGCGCCAGTGACGACGGCAGAGCGAGACATAAGTCTCGTTCCCGCCAATCTGGACTTGCGCGCCTTCCTTGATGACCTGGCCGGTGGCGTCTTGACGGACAACCATCGTGGCTTTCTTGCCGCAGTGACAGATCGTGCGGACTTCGCGCATTTCGTCGGCCAGCGCCAGCAATGTGGCAGAGCCGGGAAAAAGCATGCCCTGAAAATCCACGCGCAACCCGTAGCACATGATCGGCACGCTCAGATCATCCACAGTGCGGGCCAGTTGCCAGACTTGGTCGCTGCTGAGGAATTGCGCTTCGTCGATGAAGATGCACGCGCAAGGCCCTGATTTCAGACGACCTTCAATCTTGGCGAACAGATCTTCACCGGGCCCGAAAGTGTCGGCTTCCTGACCGATGCCGATGCGTGACGCGATGCGACCTTCACCCGCGCGGTTGTCGAATTGCGCGGTGATCAGATAGGGTACCATGCCGCGCTCCACGTAATTATGCGCGGCTTGCAGCAGCACCGTGGATTTGCCTGCGTTCATGGTGGAGTAGTGAAAATACAGCTTTGCCATGGCTCTGTTTACAGTCAGCGGTGCCGCGCCATCAAGCTCGGTTTAACGGTTTTTAAAGACTTGTTTCGCTGCGTTTCACACTGCCGCAAGCGGTCAGCCGTGGCGTTCGACAAGTACCGAACCAACGGAATAGCCCGCCCCGAAGGAACAGATCAATCCTATAGCGCCATCCTGCAAGTCGTTGGAATACTTTGAGAATGCAATAATTGATCCGGCGGAGGATGTATTGGCATAGTCCTGCAGGATGTTGGGCTGTTCGCCGGGCTCAGGTTCCCGGCCCAGCACCTTGCGGCCGATGAAATCGT
>JAGXHB010000180.1 GCA_024636425.1 Roseobacter sp. | reverse complement strand
GTCAGGCTGGATGCCGTAATGCTGATAGCCGAACCACGTGCCGGTCCGGCCCACGCCGCAGACGACTTCGTCGATGTGGAGCAGTATATCGTACTTGCGGCAGATTTCCTGCACGCGTTCCCAATAACCGTCGGGGGGCGTGATGACGCCGCCGCCTGCCGTTACGGGTTCAAGACAAAGGCCGCCAACAGTATCGGGGCCTTCGGCAAGGATTACCTTTTCGATCTGATCCGCAGCCCAGACACCATAGTTATCCTCGGGCGCGCCGTCCTGCTCGAATTTGCGATATTCTAGGCAATGGGGGACGCGCACGAATCCGTCCGTAAAGGGGCCGTATTGCGCATTGCGTTCGTCCTGCCCGCCTGCGGACAGGCACGCGATGGTGGTGCCGTGATAATCGCGGTCGCGGTAGAGGATCTTGTGCTTCTTGCCGCCATAGCGCTTGTGCGCGATCTGGCGGACCATCTTGAAGCCTTTCTCGTTCGCTTCCGATCCCGAGTTGCAGTAGTAGACGCGACTCATGCCGGGCATCTTTTCGATCAGCTTTTCGGCAAATATGGATCCGGGGATGGACCCTGCGGAGCCTGCAAAGTAATTCAGCTTGATCAACTGGTCCCGGACAGCGTTCGCAATGCTTTCGCGGCCATAGCCGACATTGACGGTCCAGACGCCACCCGACACGGCATCAAGATGCTCTTTCCCTTTCTGATCCCAGACGCGCATCCCCTTGCCTTCGACGATGATCCGCGGATCCGTCGTCTCATAGGGTTTGTGCTGGCTCAGATGGTGCCAGATATGGGCGCGGTCTGCTTCGACCACGCGGGAAATGTCGTTTTCGCTGAATGTACCGTCCATCGGGCAAGCCTCTCGGATATTGGAATGTCTGAGAGGCAGTATAACGGCGATTGGCGCTAACGATACGGCAAAAAACGACACTTGCCGGAATCCGGATGGTCGTTGGCGGTGCAACGCGTTCAAACAGGCAGAGCGTTCGCCCGACTTGCCGAAGGGCAAGCCGGCGTTGCGTTAAGTCAAATCAGAGCGCGTTGTCAAAGAGCGCGTTCTACTTGGGCCGGAAGCTGGTTTTCGCGCGCTTTGGTACGCCCTCACCGCCTGCAGAGGGTTTGGCACCTCTTGGCTTCCCAGCCGGTTTGCCGCCGGGCTTGCCCAGCTTGTTCGGGGGCACAAAGCGTTTGGACGGGTCGGACGCACGGGCCTTGAAGGGCTTGTCGCCCGCCGGCTTGGCATCCCCGCGGGGGGCATCGCTGCGCGCAGCGGTTGGCTTGTCCTTTTTCCAGACGGCCTTGGCGCGCGGCTTGTCGGCACTGTCAGGGTTCGACTTGGGGCGCGGCGCGGCACCGGGCTTCATCGGGGTCCGTTCGGTCTTGTGCGATTTTGGCGGACGTTCGCCCTTGGGCGCGCGGGGTTTGTCGAACTTGGGCTTGTCGAACTTGGGCTTGGACGTGCGCGGTTCATCCATGCGCGCAACCGGTGCTTCGGCGGCTTCGGCCGCGCGTGGCTTGCGTGGCTCCGTCGGCGCATCAGGGTCATAGGCCGGACGCGGCGCGCGTTCTGCACGTTCAGGCCGTGGCCCGCGATCGGGGCGGGGGCCACGTGGGCCGCCGGGCTTGGGGCCGCGCGACAGATCGGGGGCCTTGTCCAGCTTGGTGACAATGGCACCGTCCTCGACCTTCATGTCGGGGCCAAGTGCGTTGGTGAATTTCGGTGCCGAGGTCGCCAGAATTTCCACAAAGGTATGGCTGGGCTGCACACGGATCGCGCCCACGTCATCCTTGGTCAGATCGCCCATGCGGCAGATCATCGGCAGGATGGTGCGCGGTTCGGCATCCTGATTGCGCCCGATGGAAATAGAAAACCAGACCGACGGCCCGAAATCACCGCGCGGTTTTTCATCGGCGGGGGTGCCCGGCTCGGCCAGTTGTTCCGGTGCGGATTGCCGCGCGCGGTACAGGTTCACGAATGCTGTCGCCAGTTGCTCGGCGCTGAACTGCTCTACCAGATTGGCAACAAAGCCGACGGCGTCATCCGGGATCGGATCGGACCATGCGGAATCGGCCAGCAGGCGTTTTTCATCCTCGGCGTTGACCTCTTCGGCGGAAGGCGGGTTCGCCCATTCAACCTTGAGCTTGGCCCCGCCGATCAGACGGTTCGCCTTGCTGCGCAGTTTCGCCGGCACGATCAGCGCCGACACACCCTTGCGGCCTGCGCGGCCTGTGCGGCCCGACCGGTGCAACAGCGTGTCCGAATTCGAGGGCAGGTCGGCATGAATGACAAGTTCGAGGTTGGGCAGGTCAATGCCGCGCGCCGCGACATCTGTCGCGATACACACACGGGCACGGCCGTCACGCAGGGCTTGCAGGGCGTTTGTGCGTTCCGATTGTGTCAGTTCGCCCGACAGCGCTACGACGGAAAACCCACGGTTCGTGAACCGCGTGGTCAGCCGGGCAACGGCAGCGCGGGTGTTGCAGAACACGATGGCGTTTTTCGCCTCGTAGAAACGCAGGACGTTGATGATCGCGTTTTCTGTATCGCGCGGGTGCACGTTCAGCGCACGGTATTCGATGTCGGTGTGTTGTTTCGCTTCGCCGATGGTTTCGATCCGCTGCGCGTCGCGCTGATAGGATTTCGCCAGCTTCGCAATCGCTGCGGGCACCGTGGCGGAAAACATCAAGGTGCGACGTTCGTCCGGGGCTTCCGAAAGGATGAACTCAAGCTCTTCGCGAAAGCCCAGATCCAGCATCTCGTCGGCTTCGTCCAGCACAACGGCGCGAATGTCATTGAGGTTGATGTTGTTGCGCTTGATGTGGTCGCACAGACGGCCCGGCGTCGCGACTACGATATGCGCGCCACGGTCAAGCGCGCGGCGTTCGGTGCGGGTGTCCATGCCCCCCACGCAGGTGGTCACGACCGCCCCCGCCTCGGCGTAAAGCCAGGTCAGCTCGCGGCTGACCTGCATCGCCAGTTCGCGCGTCGGTGCGATGATCAGCGCCAAAGGTGCGCCAGCGTGGCCGAATTTGTCAGCGCCGCCCAACAACGTGGGTGCAATGGCAAGCCCGAAACCGACAGTCTTGCCTGAGCCGGTTTGCGCCGATACCAGAAGGTCGGCATCATTCAGGGCCGGATTTGTGACGGCCTCCTGAACGGGAGTAAGCGAATCATAGCCTTGTTTGGCAAGCGCGTCGGCAATAGTCTGGATCAAGGGATTGTCCTGTCTGAATAATTCTGCGGCTGGAATGCACGCGACTAGGCAATGGCGCAGACGCCAGCCTATGTGTTGCGCCCGTCCGTAGTGCGTTGTGCGTGTAATGTACATGGCTTTGTCGTCTGTGTCTTGTGGTGTGGCGGATCAGCGTCTGTGGCCGGGGAGCACTCCACTGGGGTCTTTGTGCATACTGAGCTCTTTTAAACCTGTTTCCCGATCACGCTTCATCCAGCTTCAGGCGGTGCGCGTCGGCGATATGGCCACGTCTGAGCGTATTACGATGGTTTCGCAGGGCTTTTGCGATTAGACTTGTGCAAACTGGCAGTCAAAGGCCTCTCGCATGACGAACTCCAGATTTGGCGTATCTCCTTTTCCTTTTCTCAAGCCGCGGTTGCGCAAGGGTGCGATGCGGATGATGCCGGGGGTTCGACGGCGGCGGTTCACCAGCGTGGCGGGCACCCGCGGTTATGTCCTGCACCTGCCTGAAGCGCGGGAAGGGGCACCGACCGGCCTGATCGTGATGCTGCACGGTTGCAAACAGAACCCGGTGGATTTTGCGGCTGGCACGGGGATGAATGTGCTGGCCGATGCACACGGGTTCGCGGTTCTTTATCCGGCGCAATCACGGCGGGCGAATGTGCAGGGGTGTTGGCGCTGGTATGAAGCGGCCCATCAGAACGCAGAAAGCGGCGAACCTGCAATCCTCGCCGCGATGACCCGCAAGGCGATCGACGATCATGGTATCCCTGCGGATCATGTCTTTGTCGCGGGGCTGTCTGCGGGGGCTGCGATGGCGGTGGTGTTGGGGCAGGCCTATGGCGATCTGTTTGCTGCTGTCGGGGCTCATGCGGGGTTGCCCTATGGCGGGGCGCATGATGTGGGCAGTGCGCTGGCCGCGATGGGGGGCGCGCCGCAACTGAAAGGGCCTGACCATCCCAAAAGAACGATCCTGTTTCACGGAACGCAAGACAGGACGGTGCATCTTTCCAACAGCGACGCCATTGCGCAGGCACAGGTCATGTCACCCGGCATGCGCCGCACCAGCGAGGTCGTGGATCACGCAAAGCTGACGGCACGACGGGACATCACGCTGAATAAGGACAACCAGCCAGTGGTCGAACAATGGACGGTTGCAGGGCTGGGGCACAACTGGTCCGGCGGCAGTGCCAAGGGCAGCTATACCGATCCGGATGGCCCTGATGCGAGCGCGGCGATGGTACGGTTCTTTTTCGACGCCCCATAGTTGGGGGGCGGCTTTTCAGCGGTCTGGCATACGCCAGATTTTGTGACCGGACCGCGAGGGCCAGGGGATTTTCAAATGATTGCCAAGGTTTAGCAGGAAGTGCCGCAAGGACTTGAAATCCGGCTCGTCAAACGCACTCTTTCCATGTAGAACAAAAAGTGAACATATGGAGGAATGCATGGTACCCGATTCCCAATTTTCACAGGTGATTTCCCTGTCGGACAAGCGTCTGGTCAAGGATATTCCTGCGCCGGATGTGGCCCCGCATCTGGGGGGTGCCATCCTGCGCGATGCGTTGCCGGACGCCCCTTTCGATGCGGCGGCGACGGGGTTCGTGCTGGCCTGTCTGCCCGACAGCAAGAACCCGGTGATGTGGGTTCAGGACCGCATGTCGCGGCGCGAAAACGGGCGGCTGTACGGGGCGGCGCTACGCGGGTTCGGCTTCCACGGCCATATCCTGCGGGTCGAGGTCAGCCACCCGCGCGACGTTCTTTGGGCGATGGAGGAAGCGGCGGCCTGTGCGGGACTCTCTGCCGTCGTGGGAGAGATTCATGGCGCACCCGAAGTGCTGAGCTTTACCGCCACCAAGCGGCTGGCGTTGCGGGCCGAAAATTCGGGAGTGCCCCTGTGGCTGATCCGGTCGGGGGACCACGGCGCGTTAAGTGCGGCGCGCGAACGCTGGCGGCTACGGTCGGTGCCGTCCGCGTCCAACGATTTCAACGCCCAAGCCCCCGGTGCCCCCTTGTGGGAGGCGGATCTGTTCCGGGCGCGCGGTCGTGCGCCCGGCGTCTGGACAGCCGCCTATGACGGACACGCGCAAAGAGCCGCAGATCGTCTCCGTCTGTTTTCCGGATCTGGCGATGGAACGCTGGCGTCGGGTCATCAGCCAGCATCGCACGCCACCGGGGGATGATGTGCCGGTGGTGCTGGCGCGGGACGGCACCCACGGCCCGGTGATCCACGCCCTGAACGGCGTGGCCCGTGCCCGTGGCATTGATGCAGGCGCGCGGGTGGTCGATGTGCAGGCGATCTATCCCGATCTGCATGTGGAGCAGGCGGATGCGGCGGGCGATTACAAGCTGCTGGAACGGCTGGCCCATTGGGCGCGGCGCTGGTGTCCTTGGACGGTACGCGACGGGCAGGATGGCATCGTGCTGGACGTGACGGGGGCAACACATCTTTTCGGTGGCGAAGCAGCACTGCTGCGCGATATGGCCACACGCTTCAGGATGCAGGGCCTCAGCGTGCGGCTGGCCATGGTGCCCACGCGCGGTGCCGCACAGATGCTGGCGCGGTATGGGCCTGCGTCGGTCGTGTGTGACAGCGAAACGCTGATGGCGCAGCTTGGGCCGCTGCCCGTGGCAGCGCTGCGGTTGAACGACGATATGCTGCGGTTGCTGACACGGCTGGGACTGAAAACCATCGGTGCGCTGGCCGATGTGCCGCGTGTTGCGCTGATGCGGCGGTTTTCGGGGCTGCCGGAGGATCGCAATCCGCTGGTGCTGCTGGACCGCGCTACGGGCCGTGCCGCCGATCCGCTGAACGCGCCGCCCGATGCGCAGGTC
>JAGXHB010000023.1 GCA_024636425.1 Roseobacter sp. | reverse complement strand
GCATGGTGGCCCAAGCGCTGAAGGCCGGGCGCAACCCGGACAAACATCTTGCGATGATGCAGGACCTGCATGCGGGCCGTGCTGCGGTGCCTGCCGCACTTGACCGGCTTTGCGCGGTGCTGGCCGCACAGGGCGTGCAGATGGGCAGCCACGACGATACGACTGCTGCCGCGCGTGCTGAATGGCATGCGCGTGGCGTTACGGTTGCGGAATTCCCCGAAACGCTGGCCGCTGCCGAGGCGGCGGCAGAAGCGGGGGATCACGTCGTATTGGGGTCGCCCAACGTGGTGCGCGGCGGGTCGCATAACGGGAACGTGTCGGCGGTCGATCTGATCATGATGGGCATGGGTGCAGCACTTGCATCCGATTATCACTACCCCTCTCCCAGACGGGCAGCCTTCATGCTGGCGGACAGTGGTGTGCTGCCCTTGGCCGACGCATGGTGGCTGGTATCGTCGGGTCCGGCAGCGGTTCTGGGGCTGGTAGACCGGGGCACGCTCGAGGCAGGTATGCGGGCCGATCTGGTGGTGCTCGACGCGCAAACGCGCCGCGTCGCCATGACCATGGCCGGCGGGCGCGTCAGCTATCTTTCGGGGGATATCGCAGCGCGGCTTACCGCTTGATGATGTTCACATGGCCCATCTTGCGGCCCGGTTTGACATCTGCCTTGCCATAAAGATGCAAGGCTGTGTCGCGCTGCCGTGCCAGTTCCGGCACGCGGTCCATGTCGTCGCCAATGAGGTTTTCCATCACCACATCAGCAAAACGGCTGCCGTCACCCAAGGGCCAGCCCGCAATCGCGCGGATATGCTGCTCGAACTGATCCACGGCACAGCCGTTCTGGGTCCAGTGGCCTGAATTGTGGACGCGCGGCGCAATCTCATTGACGATAAACCCTTGTGGCGTCACGAAAAGCTCCACGCCAAGCACACCGACATAGTCCAGCGCGTTCAATATCCTTGCCGCCAGCAGCACAGCATCGGTGCGCAGCGTAGCGCTGATATTTGCAGGCACAGTTGTCGTATGCAGAATACCGTCGCGATGGACGTTTTCGCCGGGATCAAAGCACGCAACCTCGCCCGCAGGGCTGCGCGCAGCGATCACCGACACCTCCGATGTGAAATCGACGAATCCTTCAAGCAGAGCAGGGTTGCCCGCCATATCGGCCAGTGCGGAGGCCGCATCATCGGCGCTGCGCAGCCGCGCCTGCCCCTTGCCATCATAGCCAAAACGCCGCGTTTTGAGGATCGACGGCGTGCCGATGGTCGCAAGCGCTGCATCGAGATCGGCCCGGCTTTCGATATTGGCAAAGGGGGCGACGCGCAGGCCAAGCCCCTCAAGGAATGTCTTTTCGATCAGCCGGTCCTGCGATGTGCGCAGCGCCTCGCGGTTGGGGTGGATGGGGCGTATCGCCTCGATCACGTCCAGCGCGTCGGTCGGGATATTCTCGAACTCGTAAGTGACGATGTCGACGGATTGCGCAAACGCCTTCAGAGCGTCGGCATCGCCATAGTCGGCTGTTGTCACGGCATGAGCCACGTCGGCGGCGGGCGGATTGGCCCCGGGTTCGAATATATGCGTGCGAAACCCAAGGCGTGCAGCAGCGACGGACAACATTCGGCCCAACTGGCCACCGCCAAGGATACCGATGGTCGCACCGGTGGGCAGGGGATCAGTCATCAACAGGTTCCTCCGGGATCGAGGCGCTGAGGGCGGCGCGCCAGTCGTCCAGACGTCTGGCAAGCCCGTCGTCGTGCAATGCGAGAATACCGGCAGCCATCAGGGCCGCGTTGGCCGCCCCCGGCGCACCTATTGCCATGGTCGCCACAGGGAACCCGCGAGGCATCTGCAAAATGGAATAAAGCGAATCGACGCCCGAAAGCGCCTTGGTCTGGACCGGCACGCCGATCACCGGCACCCGTGTCTTGGACGCCATCATGCCGGGCAGATGGGCCGCACCACCAGCCCCGGCGATGATCACCTGCAAGCCACGGTCAACCGCCGTCTTGCCATACTCCCACAATCGGTCTGGCGTGCGATGGGCCGATACGATCTTGGCCTCGAAGGCAATGCCCAGCTCATCCAGCAGGGTCGCGGCTTCACGCATCGTGCTCCAGTCGGACTGCGAGCCCATGATGATGCCGACGGGGGGATTTTCCATGAGGGGTCAGCCTTTGTTCTTACGCATTCAAAGCGCGCACTATAGCCAGCTTGGGCAACGTGGCAATCGGGTCAGGCGGTAATATCCGGGGTCAAGCGATCTTCGATCTGTGCAATCAGATCCTTAAGGCGCAGTTTTCGCTTTTTCAGGCGCTGCAGCGTCAGTTGATCGCCTACACCCTTGTCGGCAAGCGCTTGGATCGCATCGTCAAGATCGCGATGTTCGCGGCGAAAAACGGCCAGTTCGACGCGTAGGACATCGTCATTTTTCATCGAAAGGTCTGAGGGAGCATTCATGCAGTGTCTGATTCTTCCAATTTTCCGGATCTTGAATATAGGCGTTAGCCTTTGATTGTCATAGCCCTTGCGTCTGCCTAGCCTGCTCCCCATATTTCAAACAGAGGTCGCCGATGACGGGGCCGAAACATTCACTGTCGCTTGACTTAAAGGACGTGTCTCATGACGAAATTAACGCTGGCTTCCTATCCCCACATGCTGGGGTTCGAGCAACTGGAGCGGGTTCTTGAACGGACGGCCAAGGCCGGAAACGAAGGGTATCCTCCCTTCAACATCGAACAGACTTCAGATTATAGTTACCGTATTACCCTTGCAGTTGCCGGTTTTGCGGAACAAGATCTCTCCATAACCGTTGAGGATAGACAGCTTGTCATTCGTGGCAGGCAATCCGAAGGTCCCGATGACCGGGTCTTCCTGCACCGCGGGATCGCAGCGCGACAGTTCCAACGATCGTTTGTTCTGGCCGATGGTGTCGATGTGGGTGAGGCATTGATGGAGAATGGGCTGCTGCATGTAGACCTGACACGCGCCAAGCCCGAAAAAGTTGTTCAGACGATCAAAATCAGAAAAGGGGAATAAAATGCATAACGAAGAAACGCATCAGCAAGACCGTACGGTCTATGTGAAAATGATCGCCGTATCCGACCTGCCCCTTGAAGTCCGCGAGCAGGCCGAAGGATTGAAAAAGCTCTACGCCGTGCATGACTCCGACGGGCAGCAGCTTGCCCTCGTCGGTGATCGCAAGCTGGCGTTCAGTCTGGCGCGCGATCACGACTATGCGCCGGTGATGGTTCACTAGGCAGAGACACTGCTGAATAAGCAGGAAGGGCCGCGCTTCGGTGCGGCCTTTTCTATTTGTGGTGAGGGCGGTAGACGGGACTGTGAGACTACAAAGGTTTGACCGATGCCCGATCCCGCCATCGCCGTTCTGCCCTACGGCAGCAAACTGGGCCGGAAACTGGCCGTCCGGAGCTTGGACGATCTGATATGGCCCTTGGGCCGGCCAGCCAGATTGGCGTCGGGCAGGGTGGCTGATTTGACGGCTGACGACCACCTGATCGTTTATCCCAAGACCAACATGCATTTCCTTCCTGATCTCGGAACGCGTGCGAATGTCAGTACGCTTGTCGTCGAACCCGCAATCGTTCACGGCAGGCACCTGCGCTGGCTGCCTTGGACCTATCGGCGGTTTTTCCGCGTTCTGACCTTTCACCAAGACCTCTTGCGCAAGCTGCCGAACGCGTTGTTTCTGCCCTTCGGGACAAGCTGGGTGCCCGACCATGCGGAACTGAGCCTTGGAAAGTCGCGGTCGGTGTCGTTGATCGCATCCGCCAAGCGCGATCACCCTGGCCACCAGTTGCGTCACCGGATGGTTGCGTTTGTGCAAGGGCAGGGCACGGATGTCGATGTCCTAGGGCGTGGATATGCACCGTTTGATCGCAAAAGTGATGGTCTGGCCCCCTACCGGTTTTCCGTGGTCATCGAGAATGTGCGCGAAACGAACTATTTCAGCGAGAAATTGATCGACGCCATCCTGTGTGAAGCCGTGCCCATCTACTGGGGGTGTCCGAACATTGGTGATTTCATCGACACAAGCGGGATGATCATCTGTGAAACCGAAGCAGACATGCAGCGCGCCATTCTGGAGGCATCGTCTGCGCAGTATGATGCGCTGATCCCAGCCCTACGCCGTGCCAAGACACAGGCCGTGTCTTTTATGGATCTGGAAAGGCGGGCCGCTGAAACGTTGAAAGCCAGCCTTTGACAGGCTGGCTTTCGCGGTGTTGATCGGGCTTGGATCAGCCCTTGATCAGGCCCATGCTTTCGAGCTTCAGCAGAACCTGATGCGCGCAGTTGTCGACGTCGACATTCTCGGTTTCGACGCGCAGTTCGGGGTTCTCGGGGACGTCATAAGGATCTGAAATCCCTGTAAATTCCTTGATCTTGCCTTCCCGTGCGAGCTTGTACAGCCCTTTGCGGTCACGACGCTCGCATTCCTCGATTGAGGTGGCCACATGCACTTCGACGAACGCACCAAAGGCCTCAACATCTTCGCGCACCGCGCGGCGCGTGGTGGCATAGGGTGCAATCGGCGCGCAGATCGCGATGCCGCCGTTCTTGGTGATCTCGGACGCGACATAGCCGATGCGACGGATGTTCAGGTCGCGGTGTTCTTTGCTGAATCCCAACTCGGACGAGAGGTTCTTGCGCACGATATCACCGTCGAGCAGCGTCACGGGGCGGCCGCCCATTTCCATCAGCTTGACCATAAGGGCGTTCGCGATGGTGGATTTGCCCGAGCCGGAGAACCCGGTGAAAAACACGGTAAAGCCCTGCTTGTTGCGCGGCGGCTTTGTGCGGCGCAGTTCGGTCACGACTTCGGGGAAGGAGAACCATTCAGGGATCTCGAGCCCTTCTTGCAAACGGCGCCGCAGTTCGGTGCCGGAGATATTCAGGATGGTGATGTTATCCTTGTCTTCGATCTCGTCGATGGCCTCGTATTGGGCGCGTTCCTGCACCCAGACCATGTGTTTGAAATCGACCATCTCGATGCCCATTTCTTCTTGATGTTCGCGGAAAAGATCCTGCGCATCATAAGGGCCGTAGAAATCTTCACCTTTGGAGTTGTTGCCGGGGCCGGCGTGGTCGCGGCCCACGATGAAATGCGTGCAGCCGTGGTTCTTGCGGATCAGGCCATGCCAGACGGCTTCGCGCGGGCCCGCCATGCGCATGGCAAGGTTCAGCAGGCTCATCGACGTGGTGGCGGCGGGGTATTTGCCCAAGACGGCTTCATAGCAGCGCACGCGGGTAAAATGGTCGACATCGCCGGGTTTTGTGAGGCCAACAACGGGGTGGATCAACAGGTTGGCCTGCGCTTCGCGCGCGGCGCGGAACGTCAGTTCCTGATGTGCCCGGTGCAGCGGGTTGCGGGTCTGGAACGCCACGACCTTGCGCCAGCCCATCTTGCGGAAATAGGTGCGCAGTTCGTTGGGTGTATCGCGGCGACCCTTGAAATCATAGTGCACGGG
>JAGXHB010000179.1 GCA_024636425.1 Roseobacter sp. | reverse complement strand
GACGTTGGTTCCACCAGCCGGTTGATGCAGCGGATCAGCGTCGACTTGCCCGCACCCGACGGCCCAATCAGCCCGACAAGCTGGCCGCGTGGCACGTCGATCGAGACATCGCCAAGCGCGGTGTCCCCGGTCTTGTACGTCTTGGAAAGATTGATGAGACGCAGCATTTTCGCCATCCTTGAAAAGCAACAGGCGGGCGAGCGCCCGCCTGTCAATGTGGTCTGGATCCGCTTTACTGGCAATTATACTCGACGTCGTTCGCCTCGTCGATTGTGCGGATTACCGACCATTCGTCCTGAAACGAAATCTCGATGAATTGCTCTTCGCCGCTTTTTCCGAATTCCTCGGCCAGCGCCGTCCCTTCCCAATCGTAGGAGAAGAACGCGTCTCTGATCTTGTCCTGAAGATCGGGCGCGAGATTGTGCGCCGTTCCGTAGCCCGTCGTCGGGAAGGTCTGCGAGGTATAGATGACCTTGAGCTGATCCTCTTGCACGACATCACGTTCGATCATCCGGGCCTTGACCGAATTGGCGATCGCTGCTGCCGGATAGTCCTTGTTGGCAACGCCCAGGATCGAATTGTCATGCTTCCCCGAGAACACCGGCTCGAAATCTGTTCCAGCCACCATGTCGAATTCCGCCATAAGGATCGCCGAGGGAGCCTTGAACCCCGAGTTCGAGGTTTCCGAGGTAAAGGCCATCTGGTTGCCCTTGATATCCTCAACCGCATCAATTCCCGACTCGGGGTGGGTGATGATTTCCATCTCGTAGCCAAAAGAACCGTCCTTGGCAGCCATCATCGCAAAAGGACGGAAGCCCGCGCAGGCCACGGCCAGCGGGTTGGACCCGGTGTTGAAGCCCGCGACATGCAGACGGCCCGCACGCATTGCCTCAATCTGGGCGGCGTTGGACTGGACCGGAAAGAACTGGACCTGCTTGCCGGTCGTCTCGCTCATGTGGGCCAGGAAACCATCCCAGACCTCTGCATAGACGGCTGGATCCTCTACCGGGGTATAGGCAAAGATCAGGGTTTCAGGGTCAATCTGCTGACTGGCGTCGGTAGGGATGTCGGCAATCAGGTCGCCATCCGCATCCATATACCGGTCGCTGAGCTTGAACTCAGCGAAAGAAGGGCCTGCAAACAGCGCGGCGATGGCGGTGAGGGTGGGAAGAAGCTTCATATCATGTATCCTTGATGCCGGGTTTTCAATCTGCCAAAGAGCGATAGTCCGGAAATGCCAAGGAACTGTATCAGAATGATGATGTATTTGTGACAGCGTGGCCCCGTGAAGTGCCGATCCGACGGTCATGCAGAAATGAAAAACAGTGTTCGACACCAGTCCTTGTTACAAAACTGTCACATTTCCTTAGTATAGGCGTCACAGAATCTCTTTAGCGACACCTCCGAGGCCTCATGATCGGGCCCGTAATGAAATCAGGAGATATCATGTCTTTCACCAAGCTTTCAGTGTCCGCACTGGCACTTGCCGCGATGTCGGCCACAGTTGCATCCGCACAAAGCCGCGAAGAAATCCGCGTTGTAGGTTCGTCGACCGTATTCCCGTATTCGCAGGCTGCTGCTGAACAGTTCGGCAACGTGTCCGACTTCCCGTCCCCTATCGTTGAATCCACCGGCACCGGCGGCGGCATGCAGATTTTCTGCGGCGGCATCGGCGAAGCCCACGCTGACCTGACCGGCGCATCGCGCGCGATGAAGGCGTCCGAATACGAACTCTGTGCTGAGAACGGCGTTACAGACATCACCGAAGTGCAGATCGGCTCCGACGGCTTGTCCATCGCCGTGTCGCGCGACAGCGAATTCGACTGGGATCTGACCAAAACCCAAGTCTATATGGCTTTGGCTGCGGAAGTACCCGTTGACGGCGAAATGGTCGCCAACCCCCACATGAACTGGTCCGACATCGACTCCAGCCTGCCGGACGCCGCCATCATCGCTTACGGCCCTCCCCCGACATCGGGCACCCGTGACGCATTCGTGGAACTGGCCATCGTCGAAGGCTGCATGGAAGTTCCGATGATCGCCGAGAAGGGCGAAGACTGGGCCGAAGAAAACTGCGCACGTCTGCGTTCGGACGGCCCCTTCATCGAAGCCGGTGAGAACGACAACCTGATCGTTCAGCGCCTGCAGGCCGACGCCAACGCGGTTGGCATCTTCGGCTATTCGTTCCTGTTCGAGAACAACGACACGCTGAAGGCCGTGAACATCGAAGGCGTCGAGCCCACCTTTGACACCATCGAATCCGGTGACTACGGCATCTCGCGTCCGCTGTTCTTCTACGTGAAAAACGCGCACCGTGGCGTCATTCCTGGCCTGCAGGAATTCGTCGAGGAATACACATCGGAAGAATCGATGGGCCCAGGCGGCTACCTGAGCGAGCGCGGCATGGTTCCGCTGGGCGACGACAAGCGCACAGAAGAGCGTGAAGAAGCCGCCAACGCCGTGAACATGGAAGCGAAGTAATCTTTAGCTCCTGACACGATCCCGCCCGGAGACAGTCCGGGCGGGACACTTTGTTATAATTGGAAGGTCACTTCATGGTCCTCTTCGCATTTTTGCTTTTGCTGGGCGCAACATTTGTGGCCTATGCGCTGAACAGACGGGCCGCGATTTCGATCCGCGCCAACGGGACGCAGCTTCACTCCCTTGAATCCTTTCACGGGTTGTTCGCAGCCCTCACCGTTCTTGTTCCCGTTCTGGTCGGGATCCTGATCTGGCTGGTGCTTGAAGGCACCGTGGTCGATTGGGTCATGATACGCAGTCTTCCCGAGGGGACGTTCGACGATCTGGGCAGCGGTGCATCGCAGCTGATCGTTGCAGAGATTAAATCCATCGCGGGCGGCCGGGTGTTCGGCACACCCGAACCCTGGAAAACAGAGGCCGCCGAACGCTTGGTAGCCTATAACCGGATTGCCGACTGGGTTCTGGTTGCTCTGGTTGCGGTGTCCGCCGCGATGTTGCTGTGGTTCGCGCGCCGCAGTGTCGCCGCGCAATTTCGCGCACGTCAAAGCGCGGAACGCATCGTCCTTGGCCTGATGGTCTTTTGTGCTGTTGCCGCGATATTTGTCACGATCGGCATCGTGTTTGCCCTGACCTTCGAGACCATCAAGTTTTTCCAGGTCGTACCCGTCACTGAATTTCTGTTTGGCACAAGCTGGGAACCGCAGATCCCGATCCGGGAGGACCAGGTTGCCGCAGAAGGCGCTTTCGGTGCCGTGCCGGTGTTTCTTGGTACGATCGTGATCTCGACAGTAGCCTTGTTTATCGCGATCCCGGTCGGACTGATGACCGCGATCTACCTTAATGAATTTGCCAACCGCCGCATCCGCTCCGCCGTGAAGCCCGTTCTCGAGATTCTGGCAGGCGTGCCGACGGTGGTCTACGGGTTCTTTGCCGTGCTGACAGTGGCACCTGCCATTCGCAGTTTCGCCGCATCCATCGGCGTTGACGTGGCACCGAATACCGCGCTGGCTGCCGGTGGCGTCATGGGTATCATGCTGATCCCTTTCATCTCTTCATTTGCCGATGACGCATTGTCGGCAGTGCCGCGCAGCCTGCGCGACGGTGCGCTGGCACTTGGAGCAACCCGTGGGGAGATGATGGTGAACGTTCTGTTTCCAGCCGCCATTCCGGGCATCGTCGGCGGGATCCTTCTGGCTGTCAGCCGCGCCATCGGCGAGACGATGATCGTGGTCATGGCCGCCGGTCTGATCGCCAAAATGACGATTAACCCTCTGGACAGCGTGACAGCCGTAACGGTTCAGATCGTCACGCTTCTGATCGGGGACACGTCTTTTGACAACCCCAAGACACTGTCCGCTTTCGCCCTTGGCATGATGTTGTTTCTTGTCACGCTTGTTATCAACATTTTCGCGCTGCGGATCGTCCGCAAGTACCGCGAAATCTACGACTGAGGCCAAATATGACCGATATTACACCCGAACAGACTGGGTCCGGCCGTTCCCAGTCAACAACCGAACTGGTGCAGAAAAGCCTTGCCCGGCGCAATCGCAAGCAGATGGTTCTGCAAGGCTACGGCATCGCGGCGATTGTCTTTGCCCTGTCCATGCTGGTCATCCTTGTGGGATCGCTTGTCATCACCGGCTACCCCGCCTTCACCCAGACCCATGTGGAGCTTGAGGTTTTCGTCGACCCCGAAGAGGTAGACCCGGAGAACCTTGCGCGCGGCAGTTACGACGAGATGATTGCGGTTTCCTTGGGTGAATACTTTCCCGACATCGACATGACAGACCGGGTGGCAGCCCGCGAGGTCACCCAGCTTTTGTCAAGCGGGGCGCAACTTTTGCTGCGCGAACGCGTGATCGCAAATCCGTCGCTGATCGGCGAGACGATCACGCTGAAAGTCCCTGCTTCGGACAATTACGACCAGCTTAACAAGGGCCTGGTGATGCGTGACACCCCCGAGCAGTTCCGCCGGGTGGACAATGCCGCCATTGAACGGTTTGACACGCTGGACGAAGCCGGTGTCATTTCGACCCCGCTGAATACAAGGCTCATTACCAATGCGGACTCACGTTTTCCGGAACTTGCGGGCCTGAAGGGGGCCATCATCGGGTCGTTCTGGGCGCTGTTGACCTGCTTCGTGATCTCGTTTCCGATCGGTATTGGCGCTGCCATCTACCTTGAGGAATTCGCACCGAAAAACAAGTTGAGCGATATCATCGAGATCAACATCAACAACCTGGCTGCTGTGCCTTCTGTGGTCTTCGGCCTGCTTGCTCTGGCGGTGTTTCTCGGCTGGTTCGGGATGCCCCGCTCTGCTCCGCTTGTCGGCGGTCTGACCCTTGCGCTCATGACCCTGCCGACGATCATCATCGCCACGCGTGCGGCCTTGAAGGCGGTTCCTCCATCCATCCGCGAGGCGGCTTTGGGGGTTGGCGCGTCAAAGCAGCAAGTGGTGTTTCATCACGTTCTGCCGCTTGCCATGCCAGGCATCCTGACAGGCACGATCATCGGTCTGGCGCAGGCGCTTGGCGAAACAGCGCCCCTTCTGCTGATCGGCATGAACGCATTTATCACCTCCGCGCCTTCAGGGCCCTTCGACAGCGCTACCGCCTTGCCGACCCAAATCTTCATCTGGGCCGACAGTCCCGAACGCGGTTTTGTCTCCCGTACCTCTGCAGCCATTCTTGTGCTGCTGACCTTCCTTATCACCATGAATGCCATCGCGATCTACTTCCGTCAGAAATTCGAACGCAAATGGTAAGCGTCCCAGAAGATTGGACACAAAAATGAACGACATGAGAAAGATCGAACGGGACGCCAAAATGGCGGAAACAAAAATCACGGCCCGCAATGTCAATGTCTTCTACGGAGAGACACATGCCATCCGGGATGTGAACGTCGATATCGCTGACAAGACAGTGACCGCCTTCATCGGGCCGTCTGGGTGCGGCAAATCCACCTTCTTGCGCTGCATCAACCGCATGAACGATACCATCGACATCTGCAGGGTCACCGGCGATATCCAGTTGGATGGAACCGACATCTACGCAACGTCGGTCGATCCCGTCCAGTTGCGTGCCCAGGTTGGAATGGTCTTCCAAAAGCCGAACCCGTTCCCGAAATCCATCTATGACAACGTCGCATACGGCCCGCGCATCCACGGTCTGGCCCGGACGAAATCTGACATGGATGAAATTGTGGAACGTGCCTTGCGGCGCGGTGCCATCTGGGACGAAGTCAAAGACCGTCTTGATCAACCCGGCACCGGTCTTTCGGGCGGGCAGCAACAGCGCCTATGCATTGCACGGGCAGTCGCGACAGAACCAGAGGTTCTGTTGATGGATGAACCCTGCTCCGCGTTGGACCCGATCGCGACCGCGCAGGTCGAGGAATTGATCGACGAGCTGCGTCAGGACTATTCGGTGGTGATTGTAACCCACTCGATGCAGCAGGCCGCACGGGTGAGCCAGAAAACCGCGTTCTTCCACCTTGGTCACCTTGTCGAATTCAACGACACAGACGAAATCTTTACGAACCCGAAGGATCCGCGCACGGAAAGCTACATCACCGGCCGGATCGGATAAGGGCAGGATCATGAACGAAAAACACATTGTGTCCTCGTTTGATCGCGACCTTGAGAGTATTCAGGCGACGGTGATGAAAATGGGTGGCCTTGTCGAACAGGCGCTTGTGGACGCCGCCAAGGCGCTCAAGACCCGTGACATCGGCCTGGCAGAAGCGGTCCGCAAGGGCGACAAGATCGTGGACGAGCTTGACCGGTCGATCAAAACCGACGCTGCGCGACTTCTTGCACTGCGTTCACCCACTGCCGGCGATCTGCGCACGGTTTTGTCGGTCATGGAAATCGCATCACACCTCGAGCGCTGTGGCGATTATGCCAAGAACCTCGCCAAACGCACAGTCGCCATGGCAGGCAGCGGCGAGATAGCAGGCACGATTACGGCGCTTGGTCGCATGTCCGCCTTTGTGGAGGCAATGGTCCGCGATTCCCTCGATTCTTACATTCAACGCGACACCAAGAAGGCGCTGGAGATCATCGAGCGGGATCTGGAAGCCGATCAGATTTACAACAATCTGTTCCGCTCGCTTTTGACTCACATGATGGAAGATCATCGAAACATCGCGGTTGGGATGCATCTCCACTTCATCGCAAAGAACATCGAACGGGTCGGCGACCATGCAACCGGCATTGCGGAACAAACCCTGTATCTCGTCACGGGCGAGCTGCCGGATGATGATCGTCCGAAGGAAGACCGCACGTCAGTTGCACTTCAGGACAGCGACGACTGATTTCCAAGAACCGGCTTCAAAGATCCGCGCTACGCGGCCGCGAACGGGCCGTAAGTTTCACCTGAGTGGAAACAGTGTCGATCCAGGCAAGATAGAACTTTGCTTCATCCTGTTGTCACCTGCACGTCATCAAACGGAAACGTTTGGACCGTACGCGGAGTACAGCAACAATATGGAGCCGGCACATGAAAGATTCTGATCATAGCGAACTGAGCTGGGACGACTGGGATGAACTCAATGACCCGCGCCCCGAAGAGACCGATTTTGATCGGATCGTCGAGGCTGGCCTG
>JAGXHB010000178.1 GCA_024636425.1 Roseobacter sp. | reverse complement strand
CCGCGTTTTGCGTGTCAGCCCGAAGGGAGACCGGCACGCATGACCCTTTTCACAAGCGATGATCCGAAGCGTGGCTTGGACAAGATCCGCTGGCCGCTGCGGCTGACATGGGCCGGTATGTGGGCCGAGACGCTTGTGCAGTCACTGTGGCCGCTGTTGACCTTGACGCTGCTGGTGGCGGCTGGGTTGATGCTGGGACTACACGATTTGGTCTCGCTGAGCGTTGTCTACGGTGTCGCGGTCGTCGTGCTTGCGGGCGCATTGGCAGGACTGGTCTATGCTTTCCGGCAGATCCGCGTGCCCAAACGGATCGAGGCCTTGGCGCGGCTTGACGCCAGCCTCCCGGGTCGTCCTATTCAGGCGCTGATGGATGAGCAGGCGATTGGCGCAGACGATGCTGCATCCTCGGCGGTCTGGAAAGCACACCAGAATCGAATGGCGGAGCGTGCAGCAAAGGCGCAGGCCGTGCCTGCCGATTTGCGCGTCTCGCGGCGTGACCCCTTCGCACTGCGCTATGTTGCGGTGCTGTTTTTTGCCATCGCTCTGGTGTTTGGGTCGGTCTGGCGTGTTGGGTCTGTCGCAGGCCTTGCGCCGGGTGCTGACGCGCTTGCCAGCGGCCCCGTCTGGGAAGGCTGGGCTGAACCGCCGCGCTATACCGGCAGGCCGACGCTTTATCTCTCGGATTTGCCCGACGGTCCGGTCAACCTGCCCAGTGGTACGCTGATTACCTTGCGCCTTTATGGCGAAGTCGGTGCGCTGTCGGTCACCGAAACCGTCTCTGGTTCAGGTGTGGTCGAGGATGAAGACCCCGCGCTGGTGTTGGATTTCAAGGTCAATCAAAGCGGCGAAATCGGGATTGATGGACCGGGTGGCAGGACATGGAACGTGACCATGTTGCCCGATGCGGCCCCCGACGTGGAAATTACAGGTGACCCGGAAGTCGAAGCACTGGGCGAAATGCGGCTGCCCTTTGCGGCGCGCGATGATTACGGGGTCGAGGCGGGAGAGGCGCGGATCAGCCTTGATCTTGCATCGGTAGACCGGCGCTATGGTCTCACGATCGACCCTGACCAGCGCCCCGAACTTGTCGTGCCGCTGCCGATGCCGATTGCAGGCGACCGGACCGAATTCGAAGAAAACCTGATCGACGATTTTTCAAAACACCCGTGGGCCAACCTGCCGGTGCTGGTCAGCCTCAACGTGCTGGACGCGTCAGAACAACAAGGCACGACCGCCCAGACCGAGATGACCTTGCCGGGGCGTCGCTTTTTCGACCCGCTGGCGGCCGTCGTTATCGAACAACGCCGCGATATCCTGTGGTCAAAGGCCAATGCGAGCCGTCTGGCGCAAATCCTGAAGGCAGTGGCGTATCGTCCGGATGATATCTTTCGGTCCGCCACGTCCGCGTTGCGGCTGCGCAAGCAGATCGACCGGCTTGAGGTGCTGGCAAGCTATGGCATGACGGACGATGTGCAGACCGACATCGCCGAAGACCTGTGGGATCTCGCTATCGAGTTGGAAGAAGGTGTGCTGGCCGATTCACTGGAAAGGATGCGCCGCGCGCAGGAACGTCTGACCGAAGCGATGCGAAACGGGGCCTCTGACGAGGAAATCGCCGAATTGATGGACGAATTGCGCCGCGCGACTGACGAATACATGCGCCAGTTGCAACAACAGCAGGCGCAGGAAGGTCAGGACGGCGAGCAGCAGCAGGGTCAGCAGGGCGAAACCATGCAGATGACCCAAGATGACCTTCAGCGTATGATGGACCGTATTCAGGAGCTGATGGAGCAAGGTCGCATGGCAGAAGCGGAGCAAGCGCTGCGCGAGCTTCAGGAGATGATGGAGAACATGCGCGTCACCCAAGGCCAGCCGGGTCAGGGGGGACAGCAAAGCCCCGGGCAACAGGCGATGGAAGGTCTGGCCGATACATTGCGCGAACAGCAAGAGTTGAGCGATCAGGCCTTCCGCGATTTGCAGGACCAGTTCAATCCTGACGGCCAGCAGGGTCAGCAGCCGGGGCAAGAACAAGGTGAAGGCGAACAGCCGGGGCAGCAAGGTCAAAACCAGCCCGGTCAGGGGCAGCAGCCCGGCCAGAACGACGGCCAGAACGAGGGTCAGACCCAGCAGGGTCAAGGACAGGGATCAATCGCGGATCGCCAGCAGGCCTTGCGGGATGAACTGCGTCGGCAGGAAGGGCGCTTGCCCGGTGGTGGCACGCCCGAAGGCGATGCGGCCCGCGGTGCGCTGGACCGTGCCGGTCGGGCTATGGACAACGCCGAGGAAGCTTTGCGGCAGAATGACATGTCGGACGCGATTGATAACCAGTCGCAGGCGATGGAAGCCCTGCGCGAAGGGATGCGGGCCTTGGGCGACGCCATGGCGCAAGAGCAGCAGCAGAACGAGCCGGGGCAGGGCACGGCAGACGGAGACCGCCGTGCCGAAAGTCAGGATCCTCTGGGGCGGGATCAGGGCGCGAATGGTGCGCAAGGCTCAGAGGGTGATCTTGCGCTTGACGACGACGCCTATGGCCGCGCGCGCGAATTGCTTGATGAAATCCGCCGCCGCTCGGGCGAAGCTGCGCGTCCCGAAGTCGAACGCGATTACCTGAACCGTCTGCTTGACAGGTTCTGAAGGGCGGAGCGGTCAGAGGAAAAAGGCGACGGTGTCAGCCGCCTGATTGCGTCGCCTTGGCGTCAAGCCACTGCAGAACGTTTCTTAGCGTTGTATCCAGCCCCAGTCGCAGACCGTCAACCCAAGTCACATAGGACGACAGATAGGGATCAACCTGCGGAACGGCGGACGCAATCTCAACGGCGAAAGTGTAAAGCAGGATCAACATGACGGCCAGAAGCACGACAGCCAGAAACCCGCGCCTGAAACCACGGCGTTCGCTCTCGGCCTTTGTCGGCTGTAATTCACGGTGGGGTTCAACAGCTTCTGCTGATCTGCGGTCTGATCCGGACCGCAGTGTCGAATTGATTTCTTCAATGTCGGGCAGCAGGTCGCGCCGTGATCCGACGGCAGGCGCTGCCTCGGCAGGTTCCGGCTGATCCTGTTCGCCGCGCAGACGCGCCATCCGCGACTTCGCCTGCCGTGCGCGCTGTGCAGCTTCGGGTTCATCGGGGCTGTCCAAACCCAGATCGGGCTGGCTTTCCAGAACATCGGCCTGACGGCGGCGGCGGGCTTCCTGCTCGGCCTCGGCCTCCTGGCGCAAAATGTCGGCTACCGATGGATCAAGCTGCTTGCGGACGGCCGCAGGACGCGACGGGGGTGTGGCCGGGGGCGGCAAGGCGTCCCCATCATCCTCGTCTTCATCATCAGCGACGGGAGGGAGGATAAATCCATCGTCGGGATCGTCTTCCGGCATGTGATCGGGGTGGTGCTGAAACCATGTCTGGCCACAGTTCGAACATTGCACATCGCGGCCCGACGCAGGCATTACCTCGTCCGGGACCTCATACTGCGCATCGCAATTTGGACAGATCAGTCTCATCTCGCGGCCGAACCCATTTGAAACCCCATAACTTTCGCGTTCAGGTAACCTTATGCCTTAGAAAACCACAGGAAAAGTGCAATCTTCGTGGCAACCCCGGCAAGCGGTGCATTGAAACCCAAGCGGTGCTGAGGCACAACAGTCCAAACAACCGGGATACGTCAGTGATCGAATTTGAAAACGTGGCTTACAGCTATGGCGGGGGCGAACTTTTGTCCGACATATCGGTCAAGTTGGCACCCGGTTCGTTTCACTTTCTGACGGGTCCGTCGGGGTCGGGCAAAACCACGCTGATGAAGCTGTGTTATGGCGCGTTGCTGCCAACTGCCGGCCACGTCAGCCTTTTCGGCAATGATGTGCGCAGCCTGAGCCGTGATGACATTGCCATGGTGCGGCGGCGTGTCGGGGTGGTGCATCAGGATTGCCAATTCCTCAACCATCTGCCGGTCTCGGAAAACATCAGCCTGCCGCTGACCGTTTCGGGCCGTCAAGAAGGGGCGGACAACGCCGATCTTGCGGAACTGCTGTCCTGGGTCGGGTTGAGCAACCGGGCAAGCGCCCTGCCGCCCGAGCTTTCGGGGGGTGAAAGGCAGCGTGCGGCGCTGGCGCGTGCGGTTATCATGTCGCCGGATGTGGTGCTGGCGGATGAACCCACGGGCAACGTCGACTGGGAAATGTCACAGCGGCTGCTGCGCCTTCTGGTCGAGCTGAACAAGATGGGCAAGACGGTCCTGATCGCGACCCATGATCTGGGGTTGATCCGCGCGACCAAGGCGCAGGTGCAGGCCCGCGTGCTTCGGATTGCCAACCGGCGCATCCAACTTGCGGGGGCAGACCTATGAGGATGCTCCGCATCGCGCTGATGGCGCTGTGGAACGGCGACCGGCAAGCCGACCGTGTGGTGCCCCGCTCGGGGTTCACAGCACAACTGACGCTGTTTGCCGCAGCCACGATGGCCTTTCTTGCGGTCTTTGCGCTGGCGCTGTCGCTGGCGTCGGGGCGGCTTGCACACATGTGGGGGCAGGAACTGGCACGCACGGCGACGATCCGCGTCGTGGCACCAGTGGATCAGCGCGCTGCGCAAACGGAAGCGGCCCTGCGGATTCTTGAGACGACGAGGGGTGTGCAGACCGCCCGCGCGCTGACCGATGTGGAACAGCAGGAACTGCTTGCCCCTTGGTTCGGCACCGAACTCGCGATTGACGCGCTGCCCGTTCCGCGCCTGATCGAGATCATCGAGGATGGTGACGGCATGGACGCTGACGGTCTGCGCCTGCGGCTGGCTGCCGAAGTTCCGGGGGCCGTGCTTGATAACCACAGCCGCTGGCGCGCGCCTCTGGTCAAGGCGGCATCGCGGTTGAAACTGCTTGGTTGGATTTCCACACTGCTGATCACCGCCACCATGGCCGCGATGGTCACGCTGGCAGCGAATGCCGCGCTGTCGGCCAACGCGCAGGTGATTGCCGTCTTGCGGCTTGTGGGGGCGACGGATGGCTACATCGCGCAGGCTTTTATCCGTCGCTTCACCTTGCGCGCGTTGACCGGCGCGGCAGCAGGCACGACCTTGGGGATGCTCGCGATCCTGCTGTTGCCCAGTACGGAGGATGCTGGCGGATTTCTTACGGGTCTTGGCTTTCAGGGGTGGCATTGGCTGGTCCCGTTGCTGGTTCCATTTCTGGCAGGGGCAGTCGCCTTTGCCGCCACAGGTGCAGCCGCACGGCGCACGTTAAAGGACCTCGCCTGATGCTGCAGTGGATCCGGTCGCTTCTGTTCGTGGCGTTCGCCACGGTGTTCATGCCTGTCGTGGGTCTGGGATATGCCCCTTGGG
>JAGXHB010000177.1 GCA_024636425.1 Roseobacter sp. | reverse complement strand
TTATCAGCGAGGGGGAGACGAAAGTTTTCTCTGATATTGCTCTACCTGACGGTTGGGACGCAAAAGTTCTGCGGTTAGGCGGGACGTAAAGCATCGTTATCGTTTGTATATCTGGTTTTGCAAGATTTGGTTTATATCGAATCATACCGGTCGAGCGCGCAGAACTTCGCACCACACAGCTCTGCCGATTTTTCCACAATCAAATCAAAGACCGGCTGGAGATCAGATGCCGCTTCGGCGATGACCTGCAATATCTCTGCACTCGCCTGCTCTCGCACCAGCGCCTCGGTCACCTCCGTGGTGCGCGCCTGAAGTTCGTTGAACAGGCGCGCGTTCGTGATCGCGATGACCGCTTGCGCGGCAAAGGTTTCCAGCAGCGCCACCTGTTTGGTGGAAAAGGCCGCAGCCTCGGAGCTTCCCAATGTGAGGGTCCCGACCGTGACGCCATCCTTGACCAGAGGCACGGCAAGGACAGACCGGTAGACGCCGATCTTCTGGACCTCTTCCCAATTGTACTTGCTGTCCTGCGTGATGTCCTCGAAGTACGTGGTCTTTCCGGTCAGCAAGGTCTGGCCGGTGGCCGATCCGAGGCTGGGCTCAATCGGTTTCGCCCTTAGGATCGCCTCGAAATCGGCATTCATATTGACGCCGGCCACCATGTTGAAGTGTCCTGTCAACGGGTCCAGAAGCGCCACGAAGGCCTCGGGGCTGTTGCAAAGGCGCGAGGCCACAGCAAGAATGGCTTCGAGAACACCCTGAAATTCATTCGGCGAGCGTGAAATGACATCCAGCACTTCCGATGTCGCTGTCTGGTACTCCAGCGCTTCGGTAACTTCTGCGGTGCGCGCCAGCGTTTCGTCGAACAATCGCGCGTTTTCGATGGCGATGCTGGCCTGATCGGCAAAGGTCCGCGCCAGATCAATGTCCGAGGGTCTGGGGGTCTGACCATCCGGCCAGCCCATGATGATCACACCCCAAAGCGTGCCGCCCTGCATCACCGGCACACCCGCCATCTCGCGAAAGCCGAATTTGCGCGCTGTCGCGTGGTCGCTGTAACTTTCGGCAAAAGCGTCATGCAGGCGCACGACGTCCTGTGCATCAACGACCGCTTTGACCATGGAACCCTCGATCGGTGCCGCAGGCCAGTTTGCGCGGTAATCTTCCATGAAATCATCGGTAAAGCCGTAGCTTGCGCAATAGTGCAGCAGCGTGCCGTCATAGCGCCACACCATGCAGAACCGGCTGCCGCACAGGTCCGTGGCAGAGCGCGCGATCATGTCGAACACGGGCTGAATGTCCGACTGGGCAATGCTGATGACCTTGAGCACCTCAGAGGTTGCTTCCTGCTTTTCCAGCGCCTCCTGAAGCTCGCGAAACTGCCGCACGTTCTCAATGGCGATGACGGCCTGATCTGCGAAAGATTCGACCAGCGCGATTTCGTCCGCTGAAAACGGGCTCACTTCCTTGCGGCTCAGGGTGATGTTGCCAAAGGCCACCCCGTTCTTGAGCAATGGCACGTTGAGATGGGTGCGCACCCCTTCCACGTCCACCAAGGCGCGCCTTCCTGCATGCCCTTCGCGGTAAAGGTCCGTGTCTTTCATATCCTCGATCTGAAGCACACGCGCTTCTTTGACGGCGATGCACATGCCCAATGGCTCGGACAGGTCAAAGGTGAACCCGACCGGGAAAGACCCTTGGTCGTTCCCCTTGTTGTGCATCATCAGCAAATGGGTTCCGGCTTCGTTGACCAGTTGCAGCCCGCTGCCTTGTGCCCGGCACAGCCGCTCAGCCCGGTCCAGGATGGCGCGGAACACGGGGGTTTCGTCATCTCGGCTCTGGCTGATGACCGACAGGATTTCCTTGGTCGCCGCCTCGCGCGCCAGCCGCGTCTGTACCTCGCGGAACTGGCGCACGTTCTCGATCGCGATCACCGCCTGCGTCGCGAAGGTTTCGATCAGCGCGATCTGGTCGTCAGTGAACGGCTTCACCTCTCGCCGGTACAAGGCAATATTGCCCAGACAAACGCCGTCCTTCATCAGCGGCACGCTCAAAAAGGTCCGGATCCCTTCAAGATCGACAACGCTGGCCCTTGTGGCCTGCCCCTCATTATAGAGCTGGGTCGCAGCAAGGTCGTCAACCTGCATCACCCTGCCTTCGCGCATGGAACTTGACGTGGTGATAGGAGAATCGAGCTGCCAGATCGTCTCGCCGACAACAAGGTGACGCAGTTTTTCGCCCCAATGGGCCACCATCAGCGCATGTTTGCGGTTATTCTGAATGATGTTGAGACTTGCCATCGGCGCGCCACACAGGGTGGCCGCGTGTTCGAGTATTGCATCGAACACGGGGTGAATATCGTCTTTGGCGTTGTTGATCGCTTGCAGGATCTGAGCCGCCGCCGCAGCTTGCGCGCGCTGACCCTTCAATTCCAATTCAAGCGCACGGAGCCTCTGTTCAATCGTCTGGCCCGTCTGAGGAATCTCGGAACCCATTTAGCGCGTCCTGTCCGACAGTTAAAATGCAACGCATAGATCAAAGTTTAATCATCAATGTGAAAACGCTATTTGGTTTCTGGTTTTTTGTACAGTCGGCAACGGGCCAGCGCCAAGTTCATGCGGTTCGCACCGGTAAATCCTCAGGGAGTTCGGCCCGACTGAAGCAAGACTGCTTTGACAACGCGCTCTCGCGCGTGTCCTTGCGTTCTTCTGATACACGGCACTATTGTCGCCAGATGCAAAGGCAATTGAAACACGATGCTGACCTGCCGGAACGCGCATCTGTCGCGGTGATCGGCGGTGGTGTCGTAGGCGTTGCTGCCGCGCTCTATCTTGCGAAATCCGGGATCCCAGCCGTTCTGTTCGAAAAGGGGCGCATTGCGGGGGAACAATCGTCGCGCAACTGGGGCTGGATCCGCAAACAGGGCCGTGATGTGGCGGAACTGCCCTTGATGATCGAGGCGGAACAGCTGTGGCGCGAAATCGCGGAGGAGGTCGACGAGGATATTGACTACCGACAAGGTGGCGTGACCTATCTGGCGCAAACGGAGGCGGAGCTGGGCTTGCGCGAAGCCTGGTTGGCCAAGGTCAAGGGCTTCGGGATTGATTCCAGGATGCTGTCCTCGGCGGAGGCCAGCGCGATGCTCGGCCTGAATACACATCAGCCGCATATCAAGGGCGCGCTCTATACGCCCAGCGATTCTTATGCCGAACCCCGCCGTGCGGTTCAGGCGATGGCGCGCCTGGCACAGCGGCACGGGGCACAGATCTTCGAAGGGGTCGCAGTGCGCGGCCTGCACCGCGAGGCGGGTCGGGTTTGCGGCGTGGTGACCGAGCGTGGTCTCGTGCGATGCGATTCAGTCATTCTGGCGGGTGGCATCTGGTCTCGGACACTGCTGGAAAACGAAGGCTTGTCTCTGCCACAGCTTGCGATCCGGGCCTCGGCGATGCGCACCAGTGCGGTTTCCCACGTCTCGACCAGCACTTTCGGGGCCACTGGCGCGTCGATCCGGCCACGTGCTGATGGCGGTGTCACGCTCGCAAGGGCCGGGGCCGCGCGATTTGACCTTGTCCCGGCAGCGTTTCAGCATTTCTCGGCCTTCTTGCCGCTCGTGCAAGCCAGATGGCAGATCATGAAACTGCGTGTCGGGCGCTCGTTCTTCGGCCCGCTGGGACGACATCGCTGGACGATGGACCAAGCAAGCCCCTTCGAAGAAGTGCGCGTCATGGACCCCAGCCCCGATGCGCGGTTACTGGAGGACGTCATGAGGGCTGCCAAAAAGCTGTACCCGCATCTCGCCGAGGCGCGCATGGTCGAAAGCTGGGGTGGAATGATCGATGTGATGCCGGACGAGATCCCGGTCATCGGCCCGGTGTCGGGTGTGCCCGGCCTTATGCTGGCAACCGGGATGTCGGGACATGGGTTCGGGCTTGGGCCGGGCGTCGGAAAGATGGTCGCGGAGATGGCTACCGGTGCGCGCCCACAGAACGATTCGGCGGCCTTTTCCAAAACCCGGTTCGATCGGAAAGCGCGCTCTGCCGCGTCACAGGCCGCGTTGTGACCCATCCCGATGTGGTCATCGTCGGAGCCGGGATAACAGGATGCGCCACAGCACTTGCCATGGCCGATGCCGGCGCGAGCGTAGAGGTGATCGAGGGCTACCGCCCGGCAGCCATGGCCTCTGGCTGGACGCTTGCGGGCGTGCGGCAGTCGGGACGCGACCCCGCCGAGCTTGCGCTGGCGCGGGCAGCGGTTGAAATCTGGCAGACGCTTGATGCTAGGCTGGGCGCGCCCACGGGGTATCGGCAAGGCGGCAACCTGCGGCTGGCCCGGACCGAGGCCGAAGCAGGCATCATTCGCGCTCTCGTGACGTCCCAGTCCAAAGCGGGCCTCGCCATGGAGCTTCTTGACGGGCAGGCCGCGCGGCAGATCGCGCCTGCGCTGTCCGAGGGTATCCTTCTGGCGTCATGGTGCCCCAGCGATGGCCACGCCGACCCGGTCGCCACCGTCGAGGGATTTCGTCGTGCCGCCGAACGATCCGGGGTGCGGTTTCGCACGGGCTTGAAGGTGACGGCAGTAACGACCGTCAAGACCCGTGCGGGAACGCAATTCGTCTCTTTGGCCACCGCCGAAGGTCCAATCGCCGCCGGGCGCTGTCTGCTTGCGGCGGGCGTCCAGACCAATGCGCTGCTTGACGGTCTGGGGCTGCGCATACCGATAACGCTGCCGATGGTGTCGGTTTTTCAGACGGTGCCTTTGCCCATGTGCCTCGGGCCGGTGATCGGTGTTGCCAATGCGGATCTGGCCGTGCGGCAACAGATCGACGGGCGGTTCCGTTTCACCGGCGGAGCGGAGCATACCGGCGCGCAGCTTGACCTCTCGGGCGAAGAACCTGCGGTTCATCCGCAGGCCGCATCGCTGGCGCGGACCGTCTCGCTGGTAAGTGGCGTTTTACCGATGATGTCACAGGCCCCGATAGCGCGGATCTGGGGCGGTCTTCTTGACCTGACGCCCGATGCGTTGCCGGTACTTGATCGCGCCCCCGGCATTGACGGCCTGTTTGTTGCAGCTGGTTTTTCCGGGCATGGGTTCGGCATCGGCCCTGCCGTTGGACAGGCGATGGCCACCCTTGTTCTGGACGGTGTGCCGGACATCCCGCTCGACGCCTTCGCCTTTGAGCGGTTCGCCGACCCTGGCGGAACCAAGGTGCCGGCCGCGTTGACGCTGCACGGATGATCGGCCCTTCGGACATCACCGTTATCGGGGGCGGCCTCGTGGGCGCATCATTGGCCTTGGGATTTTTGCGGGCTGGGGCATCGGTCACTCTTGTAGACGCGGGCGAAGACCGGTTTCACGCTTCTGCCGGAAATTTCGGTCTGGTCTGGGTGCAAGGCAAAGGGGCGACCTGCCCGGATTACGCCGATCTGAGCCTCCGGTCGGCCAAGGCGTGGCGGAGATTTGCCGAGGCTTTGGAGGATGATGGCAGCACCGACGCGCCGCTGGGCTATCGCAACTGTGGCGGGGTCAAGATCGCATTGGGCGAGGCAGAACTGAACACGATGGCTGCAAATCTGGAGCGGATGCACAACCAGTCCGGGTCTGCCGGAAACGGCATGCTCTTGCTGGATCGCGACGCCCTGCGTGACAGGATTCCGGCGGTCGGCCCCGAAGCGGCGGGTGGCACATTCTGCCCGCATGACGGACATGCGGATCCGCTTGCGACCCTGTACGCCCTGCACCGGGCGTTGCGACGCGCAGGGGTCCGCGTGCTGCGCGGCAAAGCTCTGCGGGCAAGCGTCGACGAAGGCGCACGAGGGTTCACGATCCATACGGATACCGACAGCATCGCCTGCGGCCGCGTGGTTCTGGCCGCCGGTCTTGGCAATCCGGAGCTTTGCGAGCCGCTTGGACTGCGCGCGCATCTGCGCCCCCAACGCGGTCAGATCGTGGTGACCGAGCGGACCGCGCGTTTCATGGATCCGGTCTGTCATACCGTGCGTCAGACCGAAGACGGGACGGTGATGCTCGGCGACAGCAAGGAAGAGGTCGGCTTTGACACTTCGACCACGCCCGATGTCAGACGGGCGATTTTGAACCGCGCCGTGCGCTGTTTTCCGCATCTGGCCAAGGTGCGCGTCATGCGCAGTTGGGGCGCGCTGCGGGTAATGTCGCCAGATGGGCTGCCGATTTATCAGACCTCGGACCGCCATCCGGGCGCAAGCCTTGTGACCTGCCACAGCGGCGTGACGCTCGCCGCCGCGCATGCAGGCGAGGTCGCCTCCGCCATTCTCGGGGACCGCTTGAACGACAGCTATCCCGCGTTCTCCCCTGCCCGCTTCGAGGTTGCACCATGAGCATCTGGAAGCGCGCCATCCCCCCCGGGGAGACCGTCACGATCCATGTGAACGGCCAGACGGTGACCGCCACCCCTGACGAAACCGTGGCCACGGTTCTGTTGCGTCTGGGCACCCGCAGCTTTGGGATCAACCCCGCATCGGGATACCCGCAGGCACCGGCATGTCTGATGGGCGTCTGTTTTGGCTGCCTGTGCCGCATCGACGGACGGCCCGGCACACAGGCCTGCCTTGAACAGGTGCGCGACGGTATGGTCGTCGAAACCGGAGGGCTGAGGGTATCATGACTGACGACACATGCGATGTCATCGTGATCGGCGCGGGGCCTGCCGGGCTGGCCGCCGCGCAATCTGTGGCCGATCAGGGGCTGAGCGTCAGGCTGATCGACGAACAGCCGACGGCTGGCGGACAGATCTGGCGCAACGCTGCTGTCGTGACGCGGCGGGGCGGACCGCTGGCCAAAAGCTATGGCGGCGCGGTGGCGGCCCTGTCGGTGCTGCGAAACGACCACGTAAAACATGCGACAAGCGCCACCGTGCTGGAAGTCGCGCTGTCGCAGACATCTGACACCGCGCGCGACCCACCGGTCTGCGTGACCTGGCTTTCGGCGACCCAAGACGCACGAGGGGTCCGCGAAACCGCCGCACGTGCGCTTATCGTGGCGACAGGCGCGATGGAGCGTCCAGTCCTGTTTCCGGGGGCAACCCTTCCCGGCGTCATGGGGATCGGCGCGGTTCAGAGCGTCCTTAAACAGTCCGGACTGGTGCCGACAGGAGACGGTGTGGTTCTGGCAGGTCAGGGTCCGTTGCTGATGCTGACTTTGGGACAAATCCTGGCTCACGGCGGCTCCGTCGCAGCGGTGCTTGATTTTGGGCAGAGTGGCCGGGTTGCCAGAACGACGTCTGGGCTGTTCCCGGCCCTACTGAGCGATCCGGCGATCATGGCGCAGGGCGCTGCGCTTCTCTGGCGGGCAAGGCGCAGCGGCGTGGCGTGGCACCGGGGTGTCACCGGTTTGCGGGCCATCGGCAAGGACGGCATCGAGCAGATCGCCTTTGAGACCGGCGGCAAGACCATGCAGCTGACATGTTCCTTGCTTGCGGTTCACGATGGGGTCATTCCGAACACTCAACTCACCCGGCTTCTCGCGCTCGACCATGTCTGGAGCAATGCGCAGCAGGCCTTTGCAGCGCGTTCTACGCCCGAAGGCGCGACGAGCGCGCCGTCTGTCTGGGTCGCGGGCGATGGGGCGGGCATTGCCGGAGCAGAGGTGGCGCGACTGCGCGGCGCACTGTCGGGACTTGATGTTGCGCGAGCGCTGGGCGCGTTGGGTGATCCGGAATTCAGGACTCGCGCCGATCCGCTGAAACGGCATATCAGTCGGCGGGGGCCGGCGCGGGCCTTTGTCGACAAACTTTACGCGCCCTTGCCGGTCACGGCGTTCTCAAAGGACAATGCCGCAGCCAGCACCGTCGTGTGCCGCTGCGAGGCAGTGACGCTGGCGCGCGTTCATGACGCCATTCGCGACGGAGCGACAGGGCCGAACCGGGTCAAAACCTTCACGCGTTGCGGCATGGGGGCCTGTCAGGGCCGGATGTGCGGCAATGCCCTGACCCGGATCGTGGCAGCCGCCACGCGGTCCGCACCACAGGACGCAGGTGCCCTGCGGATCCGTCCACCGCTGAAACCGACGCTGATTTCCGACTATCTCGACCTCTCACCGACACACGACCCCTTGTCGTGACACCGGACCGGCATGACCTGGCCGTGATCGGCGCGGGCCTCATGGGCCTCTCTGTCGCGCTAGAGGCGCGGACGCGCGGCATGAGCGTGGTGATCCTTGAGGCGGAAACCTGCGCGCGGCATGCCTCTTCGGCCAGTGCAGGCGGGGTGCGCAGCCTCAACCGGCATCCGGCAGAGATAGCCCTGACCCGCGCGGCCCTGCCCCTATGGGAGGGACTGGCATATCGGCTCGGGCGGGATTGCGGGTTCAGGCGCTCCGGCCAGATCCGGGTGGCCGAGGACGCGGAAGCGATGCAGGCACTGGAAGACAGGGCCACAGCCATTGCCGCGCTCGGGTTCGATCACGAACGTCTGGTCACCCGGGACGAGTTGAAAGCGCGTATTCCAGCAATTGCCGATCATTGTCTGGGCGCGCTGGTGGTGGACGATGACGGCTTTGCCGATCCGCTGGCAACCGCCCATGCGTGGCGTCACGCGAACGCGCGCGCCGGTGTTCTCATACGCGAACACACAAGGGTCATGTCCCTGGAGCGGTCCACGGCAGGCCTGCGACTTGCGACGGCCGCAGGCCCCATCGAGGCGGGGTGCGTCGTGAACACTGCCGGTGCCTGGGGCGACCGGATCGCAGGGTTCGCCGGAGACGGTATGCCGGTGCGCACGGCAGCGCTGCAAATGATCGTGACGGCGCGGATGCCCGCCTTTGTCGATCCGGTGGTCGGGTCACAGGGGCGCAAGCTCTCGCTCAAGCAGACTGCGGCGGGCTCCGTTGTGATTGGCGGCGCATATAAAGGCGATGTGCGCGAAGGACCGGACGGGCCGCTGCGGGGCGTACCGCGCGCCGGTCGGGCAGCCAGCAACCTGGCCAATGCCGTTTCGCTGTTTCCTGCGCTGCGGGCAGCGCGGGTTACGCGCATATGGGCCGGATTGGAGGGCATGACGCCCGATGGGCTGCCATATCTGGGCCAAAGCCGAACCATGCCCGGCCTGTTCCACGCTTTCGGCTTTTCGGCTCACGGGTTCGCGCTGGCCCCCCTGATTGGCCCGCTTATGGCGGATCTGTTGGAGGGCAAGCGGAACAACCATGCCATTGCCCCCTTTGCGCCGGGCAGGTTCGACAGCGTCGGGTCCGTATAGGGCAAAGCAGCCATAAGAGGTTGTATCACATGATCGAAGCGACAGGACGCGTGGTGCTGGATTCGGGCGGATCACGCGGTTTCGTGGCAACGGATCTGACGGCGGATGTGATAAAGGTCGACCCCGACGATCTGGCCGAAGTGACGGCGAAAGTAATTGCGCTTCCGACTACTGCTGAGATTGCCGAAATACTGGTCAATTGCCGGCTGAAGGACACGCGCTGACAGCGGGTTCCGGAAAAAGAACAAGACACGCATCGGAATTGCTTTCATACTAGCGCTAACTTCAAGGGGGATAGGACCGCATGAGATACTCTGGAAAGACTTCGATATTCTTGACTGCGACCGCGCTTGGCCTTGGTGCCGCCGCGATGGCGGGTTCGGTTGCCAATGCTCAGCAGACAACGCTCAACATCGGTATGGCCAGCGCGGATGCAGGCAAGCTGGATCCGCATATCGCGACGACAACACCGGACAAGGGCCTTTTGCACTGGATGTTCAACGGCCTCGTTCGGATCAAGCCGGGCGAAGCAAGCCCTGCATTCATCGAGGCTGACATCGCCAGCAGCTGGACCACGTCCGATGACGGCCTGACTTGGGTGTTCACGCTGCGTGACGATGTGGAATGTCACGGCGACTATGGCAATCTGGACGCCGAGGACGTGGTCTTTTCGCTCAATCGGGCAGCCAACACGGAGCAATCCAGCTTTTCGGGCGATTTCGCGGCCTTCCAGTCCATCGAGGCAACTGGCCCCTATGAAGTGACGATCACTCTGGCGAACCCGATCCCCAGCCTGCTAGGCACGCTGGTACCGTATCACGGTGGCAATATCGTCTGCCAGGACGCCGTCGAAGCACTGGGTGAGGGCTTTGAGCGGACCCCGATCGGCACCGGGCCGTTCATGTTCGCGGAATACCAGCCTCAGCAATATGTCAAGCTGGTTGCCAACCCGGAGTATTTCCGTGGCGAACCGGCGATCAAGGAAATCTTCTACCGCTACATTCCCTCCGACGCGAGCCGCGATCTGGCTTTCCAGACCGGTGAGATCGACATGATCTATGGTCGGCAGGATCAGACCTGGGTCGAACGGATCCGCGAGCTTCCGGGCACCAATGTCGCCATCATGTCGCCCGGCGAAATGTCGGTGATCTCGCTCAACAAGACAATGCCACCGCTTGATGACATTCGTGTGCGGCAGGCCGTGGCCCATGCAATGGATCGCCAGACGATGGTTGCGTTCAAAGGGCAGGATGTGACGCTCCCGGCCATTTCCGTCGTGCCGGAGGGCTATTTGGGCCATACCGACGATGTGCCCACCTATGAATTCAGCATCGAGAAAGCCAAGGCGCTGCTGACAGAGGCGGGTTATCCGGACGGGGTCACACTCAACGCGATTCACACCTCCTTGCCGGGTATGCTGAGCACGATGGAAGCCGTGCAATCGCTGCTGCGCGATGCGGATATCAACCTTGAAATCCAGGTGGTCGAGCATGCAACGTTCCACGAACAGATCCGCCAGGATCTGAGCCAGGTGACCCACTACTCCGCGGCACGCTTTCCGGTGGCGGACACCTATCTGACCCAGTTCTTCCATTCGGACGCGATCCCGCTCAAGCCCAACGCGGTCACCAACTTCAGCCATTGCGACGTGGCCGATGCGGAGATCACCGCCGCCCGCACAGAGCCGGACCCCGCCAAGCAACTGGAGCTTTGGGCCACCGCGCAGCAAAAGATCGCCGCAGATGTCTGCGCCGTGCCGATCTATCAAAACCTTCAGCTTTGGGCGTGGAAAGACACGCTTGATCTGGGGTTCGAGGTGAATGGATCACTGAACCTCAGCCCGGCCATCACCGAGATCTCGAAGTTCACCGAGTGATCTGATCTGACCGAACATATCTCCCGGGCGCTCGGCGCGCCCGGGTTCAATCATTCGACTCCGGGGGCGCGATGAGCGGTTTTGTCCTGAAGCGCATGGGCTTTGCCGTGATCACATTGATTGCGGTTCTCACCATCGTATTTTTCATCGTGCGGATTTTGCCCGGTGATCCGGCCATGGTCATTCTGGGCGATCAGGCCAGCCAACAATCCATCGACCTGCTGCGCGCGCGCCTCGGGCTCGACCGGCCGATGATCGTGCAATACTACGAATTCATGGCAGGCGTCGCTGTTGGGGACTGGGGCGTGTCCATGGTGTCGGGGCGCCCGGTGATCACTGAGATCCTCAAGGTCTTGCCCGCGACGCTGGAGCTGACCATCGCGGCGCTGATCCTCGGGGCGGCCATAGGCATTCCTCTCGGGGTCTGGGCAGCAATCTCGCGCAATACGATCCCCGATTACCTGATCAGGTTGGCCTCCCTGTTGGGATTATCCTTTCCGGCCTTTGTTTCGGCGGTCCTGCTGCTCTTTGCCTTCGCCATCTACCTGCCGTGGTTCCCGGTGATGAGTTCGGGGCGCGGAACATCTTTGGGTGCCCGTCTGAACGATCTGGCCCTGCCCGCGATCAATCTCGGGTTGATCATGGCCGCCTACATCACCCGTGTATCCAGGTCTGCCATGCTGGAGGTACTTGGCCAGGATTATGTCCGCACGGCCAAGGCCAAGGGGATCTCGTTCAGTGCGATCATCTGGCGGCACTGCCTGCGCAACACGATGATTCCTGTCGTCACCGTTGTCGGCCTTTATCTGGGAATTCTGATCGGCAATTCGGTCCTGACCGAGATCGTGTTCAACCGCCCCGGTCTGGGACGGTTGATCGTCGGCGCCCTGAACCAGCGTGACTATACCATGCTGCAAGGCATGATGGTCATCTACACCCTGCTTGTCGTGGTGGTGAACCTGCTTACCGATTTGACCTACGGGCTGATCGATCCAAGGATCAAATACTCATGAGCGCACAAGACCCTGCCGCCGAAGTCACCAAGGTCTCATATTTTCGCCTGACGCTCGCCGCGCTCGGATCGGGACTGATCAAGGCCTTCAACACTAACAAGACCTCTTGGGTGGGGCTGGGTCTGTTTGTCTTTGTCTGTCTGCTGGCCGCGTTGGCACCCTTGATCGCGCCGCACGACCCGCTCGACCAGAACATCCTTGACCGGCTGGAGGGGCCATCATGGGACTATTGGATGGGCACTGATGCTTATGGGCGCGACACGCTCAGCCGCATCCTGCACGGCGCGCGGATTTCGCTGATGATCGGCCTGGTCTCGATCACTGCGGCCTTGCTGATCGGGACGGTGATCGGTCTCGTCGCCGGCTATGTCGGCGGCAAGACCGATATCATCGTGATGCAGATCATGGATGTGCTGCTGGCCTTTCCGTCGTTGATCCTCGGGCTTATCGTGGTGGCGATGCTGGGGCCAACTATCACCAACCTGATCATTGCCATCGCCCTGACAGCCATTCCGCCCTTTGCCCGGATCGCCCGCGCGCCGACAATCGTGGTCAAGGAACGCGAGTTCGTCGAGGCGGGCCGCGCGCTGGGCTATTCCAACATCCGGCTGATGGGCGGGCATATCCTGCCGAACATCCTACCCGAAGTGCTGGTCATGGGCTTCTTGTGGCTGGCAACCGCGATCCGTGTCGAGGCGTCGCTGGCCTTCATCGGCCTCGGGGTTAGCCCGCCTACGGCCACCTGGGGCGGGATGATCCGCGAAGGGTTCGAGAATATCCTCGACAGCTTCTGGCTTGCGCTGTTTCCATCGCTGGCGATCCTGCTTGTGGTGTTCGCCCTGAATCTGCTGGGTGACGGGTTGCGCGATGCCATCGACCCGCGGCTGAGGGGAGAATCCTGATGGCCGGGGACCCTGTCCTGTCCGTCGACCACTTGACCACGACCTTTCGGGTTGACGGCAAACCCTTGCCGGTCGTCCGCGATGTGAGTTTCAGCATCGCGCCGCAGGAAACGCTGGCCGTGGTTGGCGAATCCGGATCGGGCAAGTCGGTCACCGCCCTGTCGATCATGCGCCTTGTGTCGGAGGCGACGGGCCATGTGAACGGCTCGATCAAGCTGGATGGGACCGAGTTGACCAAGCTCACCGAGGCTGAAATGCGCGATGTGCGCGGCGGCAAGATCGGCATGATCTTTCAGGAACCGATGACCAGCCTCAATCCGGTACTGACCGTCGGATTTCAGGTGGCCGAGGTGCTACAACGGCATCGCGGCATGGATGCTGCCGCAGCGCAGGCCGAGACGTTGCGTCTGTTTGATCTGGTGCGGATCCCCGATTCCCGCGCGCGTCTTTCAGAGTTTCCGCACACCTTCTCTGGCGGGATGCGGCAGCGTGTGATGATCGCGATGGCACTGGCCTGTCAGCCGCGCCTGCTGATCGCGGACGAGCCGACCACTGCGCTGGATGTCACGATACAGGCGCAGATCCTGCAACTGATCCGCGAACTGCAGGCCGAGGTAGGCATGTCGGTCATGTTCATCACCCACGATATGGGCGTGGTCGCCGAAGTCGCAGACCGCGTCATCGTGATGCTGAACGGCGAGATGGTCGAGGAACGCCCCGTGCGTGATATCTTTGCTGATCCCCGGCACCCCTACACCAAAAAGCTGCTAAGCGCGGTTCCGGTCCTTGGTTCGCTGTCGGACAGCGAGTTGCCGCGCCAGTTCGCCCGCCTGTCGAGCAAGGCAGAAGAGGCGGTCGTCCCCCCGCCCCAAAGCGAACCGGACAAGCGCGGTGAGGTAATTCTGGACGTTCAGAACCTGTCCACCCGGTTTGATGTGCGCGGTGGCTTTCTGGGTCGTGTGCGGGGTCGGGTGCATGCGGTCGAGGACGTCTCGTTCCAGTTGCGCGCGGGCGAAACCCTCGCATTGGTTGGGGAATCCGGCTGCGGCAAGTCAACTACGGGACGCTCGATCCTGCGCTTGATCGAGCCTGCGGCAGGCCGCATCACCTTTGAGGGCAAGGACCTGTCCAACGCCAACTCGACCGAGCTGCGCGCCATGCGGCGTCGGATCCAGATGATCTTTCAGGATCCCTACGGTTCGCTCAACCCGCGCAAGACCGTAGGGGCTGCGATCCGTGAGCCGATGATCGTACACGGTTTGCGCAAATCGTCTGAGGCGGATGCCGAGGTGGCACGATTGCTTGAGACGGTTGGTTTGCTGCCCGAACACGCCTTGCGCTTCCCGCATGAGTTTTCGGGTGGACAGCGCCAGAGGCTGTGCATCGCCCGGTGCCTGGCACTGGAGCCACGATTGATCGTGGCCGACGAAAGCGTCTCTGCGCTGGATGTTTCGATTCAGGCGCAGGTGATCAACCTGCTGCTCGATCTCCAACGAAATCTCGGGCTGGCGTTTTTATTCATCAGCCACGACATCGCGGTGGTGGAGCGGGTCAGCCATCGCATCGCTGTGATGTTGCTCGGCGAAATCGTCGAGATCGGCCCGCGCCGCGCGATCCTCGAAGATCCGCAACATCCCTACACACAAAGCCTGATTTCTGCGGCCCCGATCCCCGATCCATCAGTGTGCCGGGTCCGAACTGGCCTGATCACCGACGAAATCAAAAGCCCGGTCCGGGCGCTTGACTGGGTTGCGAATCCGCTTCCGTTCCTTGAGGTAGCACAAGGGCATTTCGTGCGTCAGACAGCATGATGACGGGCTGCGAAAGGACAAATCGGCCTATTGGACGGATGCGAACCGGTCTCTAACTTCAAGGATCGAGGCCACTCTTGATCGAGCATCAGGTACAACCCGCTGAGGTTTGCGAAGGGCCGCAGGTTCTGCCTTGCCCCCGCTCAAGCCGCTTGGAAATCCACCACGCTTGACAATGGGATCAGTCAGCAGCAGCAAAACCTGATCTGTCGTTACCAGCGGTCCGCAAGTGTCGTTAAGAGAATCTTTGGTTTCTATCATTATCGAGATGTCCAAAGAAAGCCCACTTGCGGAGTAGAGAATTGCAGCACCAACCGAAGAAAAGTTATTTTGACATCGCACAAGCAACGGATGATGACATTGTACTGCAACGCGTTCTCTACACTCTGGGCCTTGTAGACACACCTCCCGAAGAAAGCTTCGATAAAATCACCAGATTGGTAAAAAATTCGATCGGCGTCCCGGTAGCGCTTGTTTCATTTGTCGAAGAGGAAC